>DATAKV010000179.1:0-7450 GCA_036261375.1 Anaerolineales bacterium | reverse complement strand
TTGATGAATTCTTTAACGCCATAGCGGGATTTGTACTCCTCCGCCACCTCCGGGAGAGCCTCCATGAGCTCCCGGTCACGCGTCGACGGACTGCGTATCCCGTCATAGAAGCCCCTGATGCGGACCCGTTCATCCTCTCCCTTCAGCGTGGATAATGCCCATACCAGGCGCCACGCCGCGTTGGGGAAGATCGAGCCGCCTAGTCCCGAATGGACGTCGGTGGCCGCGGTCTCCACACTCAGCTCCACATAACATATCCCGCGCAGTCCCAGATACTGCATCGGCACCTCGCGGTGGTCCACGCCGCCGAATTCCCAGATGCAGGCATCCGCCTGGAGCAGGTCTCTATTCTGCCTGATGAATTCAAAGAGGTTGACGCTGGCCGTTTCCTCCTCGCCTTCGATGATGAACTTAATATTGCAGGGCAGGTCGCCTTCGGTCTCAAGGATCGAATCGATGGCATGCAGTCGTGAGACGATATGCCCTTTGTCATCGCTTACACCGCGGCCGTATAGCTTGCCTTCGCGCAGGGAAGGCTCGAAGGGAGGGCTATCCCACAGTTCCAATGGCTCAGGCGGCTGGACGTCATAGTGGTTGTAAATGAGCAGAGTTTTGTCCGATCTGCCCTTCCGCTCGCCGAAGACCACAGGCGCGCCCTGGGTCGTCATGATCCGAACGTCGAAGCCGCGCCCATTCAGCATTTCGGCCACCAGGGCTGCGCACTCACGCATTCCCAGATTTTGGGCGCCTACACTCGGTTGGGCGACCAACCTCGAAAGCTCGGCAATGCTTTTGTCGAGGTTCGCTTCGAGATATGCATCGATCTTGGTGTAATCGCTCATGATGTTCCTCCTCACTCGAAGAATGTTGCAAGCCATTGAATGGAATATTTGCCTGCCAGCGCAAACAGCAGCATCTTGATCACCTGTCCCACCCATGTAAAGACCAGAAAAGTACGGACCGGCATCTTGGCGATCCCGGCGGCAATTCCAGCAATATCGAAAAAGGGATTGGGGATCGCTGAGAGGACCAGAATCGCCCAGCCTCCATACTTCTCCACCCAGGGCCGGACGCGGTCATAGACTTCCATCCTCTCGATCACCGCCTGGCCGCTGAACCCGGCCAGGTAGCCCGATAGCTCTCCGACCGCGCCGCCTGTCCCCGCGGCGAGCGCAACACCAAATGGATTGAAGATGGCGCCCATGGCATAAATGACCGCCACGCCCGGCGCCGGCAGCAGCACGGTGGCATTTGCCAGCATCGCGATCAGAAAAATGCCCGGATACCCATAGGCGGCAAATTGTTCCACGCGGTCACGGATGCTGAAGATATAAAGGGTGATCCCGATCACAGCGAACAGGGCCAGCACCCGCATGAGGTTGGTCAGAAGAGTGGCTCTCCGTTGTTTCCGGATCTGTGATTGGGGTGCATTGGCACGGCCGATTAGCTGGGGTGATTTGCCTTCAGCCGCGTGCGAAGAGCGCACAGAAGGCTTCCCTGCCGCTTTCTGTACGCTCTTTTTTTTCATGTCACTTTCCTTCTTATTCAGATTCTTCGATGGTGACACGATTGATCTTTACTGCAGGTGCATTGACATTGCCAGGATCGCGCGCGGGGATCGACATCAGTACATCCTCGCCTTCCACCACCTGGCCGAAGACAGTGTGACGGTCATCAAGGTGCGGTGTGGGTCCGTGCGTAATGAAGAACTGGGAACCGTTCGTATTCGGCCCCGCATTTGCCATCGACAGAATGCCACGTTTGTTGTGTCTCAGGCTGGGATGGAAT
This sequence comes from Anaerolineales bacterium, assembly GCA_036261375.1. GTDB lineage: Bacteria > Chloroflexota > Anaerolineae > Anaerolineales > Villigracilaceae > Defluviilinea. The sequence continues at coordinate 5,662 of DATAKV010000179.1, read as the reverse complement.
TCATCCTCGAACTTATACCCGGGTCCACCCGAGCCGCGTCCGGTTGGGTCGCCGCCCTGGACCATGAAATTGGAAATGACGCGGTGGAACATCACGCCTTCATAAAAGCCTTCACGCGCCAGGAACACAAAGTTATTTACGGTCTTCGGAGCCTTATCTGCGAAGAGCTCGATAACCATGGTGCCTTTATCAGTCTCCATGTGCGCCTTGTATTTCTTTTTTGGATCGATCTGCATAGCAGGGGGTGTGGACCATTGTTTTGCCATTTTCTCTCCTTGAATTGGGAATAAACTAACTTGATTTCTATCGAAAGAGTGCTTCGACGCGCGCTACCACCATGTCTAGGGCTGCGGTGTTGTGCCCGCCTTCCGGGATGATGATATCCGCATAACGCTTGGACGGCTCGACGAACTCCAGATGCATCGGCCGGACGGTATGCAGATATTGCCTGACGACCGATTCCGTGGTTCGGCCCCTCTCATGGATGTCCCGCTCCAGGCGGCGGATGAAGCGCAGGTCGGCATCGGTGTCCACGAAGATCTTGATGTCGAACAGCCTGCGGAGCGCGGCCTCGGTGAAAATCAGGATGCCCTCCACAAGGATGACATTGCGAGGCTCGATTGTGAATGTCTGGGTGGTGCGGCTGTCGGTGGAGAAATCGTAGATTGGCACCTCGACGGGCTTCCCCTCGCGCAGGGCGCCGATGTGCTCGATCAGCATCTCCGTCTCGAGCGAGTTTGGATGATCGAAGTTGAATTCATTGCGCTGGGCGGTAGGCAGTCCCCGTAGATCCTTGTAATATGAATCATGTTGAAGAAAGGCAATGCGTTCCTGTCCCACTCGCTGGAGAATGGTCTGTGCGACAGTTGTTTTTCCAGAGCCTGAACCACCTGCAATACCGATGACCAGCGGAGTTGTCCCGTGGACAAAAGGGTCTGGATGTTTCATGCTTGAATTATACCTGTAAACAAAAAGACGCCTTCAGGGCGTCTCTCCTTTAACCAACACCTCTCTTTGTTGCTACATGCCTGCCATCCAGGCAAGTCCTACCGTACCCGGGCCGGCATTCGCGCCCACGGCCGGGCTGACCGAGGCAAACACAGATTCGACCGGGTTGACCATGGGTGCGATCTTGTCGAGCATGATCCGGGCGTCCGACTCCGAGTCGGCATGGAGCGTTGCCAGGCGGATCGGGGTTTTTCCCGCGCATTTTTCCACTACCAGCTCAACGACCCGGTCGAGCGCCTTGCCGCGCGTCCGGACCCGTTCCACGGCCTCCACCCGCCCATCCTGAATAGCGAGGATCGGCTTGAGATTGAGGGCTGTACCCAGGAAGCGCTGCGCACCGCCGATTCGGCCGCCGCGATGCAGGAACTCGAGCGTTTCCACGGTCAGGTAGACGCCCACATGGTTGCGCGCCTTTTCAGCCAGGGCTTTGCAATCGGCCAGGGAAGCACCCTCCTGGGCGGCCCGGGCAACCTGCAGGACCATGAAGCCCATAGCCATGGCGGTCGTTTCCGAGTCGATAAAGTCCACCTTTTCCTTGCCGCTGGTCAGCTGCTCGCGCCCGAGGGACGCCGATTGGAACGTGCCGGAGAGCTTGGCGGAGACGAAGATACCAAGCACGTCATAGCCCTGCTCGAGCAGGGTGCTGAATGCCTTGTGCATGTTGACCACGGAAGCCTGGGAAGTGGAGGGCATGACCTTGGCGGTCCGCAGGCGGGTATAGAACTGCGCCGGGGTAATGGTGACATCATCTTCATAGGTCTGGCCCTCCCAGATGACCACCTGCGGGACGACCGTGATCGGGTATTTTTCCCGGATTTCCTTGGGGATATAGGAAGTGCTATCGGTAACAAGTGCGACTTTGGACATGGCTGCTCCTTGGCAAAAATTGATAGTATTCCATTACTTGCTGGTATTAACCCCCTTGCCGCCCACTAGGATACGAATTGTTAGGTATAATACCTGAGCTACTAAACACTTTGATCGATGCATCGAGGAGCCTGCTTTGGCCTTTAACCCGATAAACTGGCTTTTGGGCCTGTTTTCATTAGATATCGCGATCGACCTGGGGACCGCAAATACTCTGGTTAACGTGCGGGGTAAGGGCATTGTCATTAACGAACCCTCCTGGGTGACGATCGATAAGCGCCTGAGGCAGCCTCTGGCGATCGGTCTGGAAGCCAAGGAAATGATGGGACGCACACCGGGTAACGTGGCGGTGATCCGTCCCCTGCGCGATGGCGTGATCTCCGAATTCGATATTACCCAGATTATGCTCGAGTATTTCATTGGCCGGGTCCACGAACAGAGCGTGGTACCACTACCGCGCCCGCGCGTCGTGGTGGGGATCCCGACCGGCGTGACTGAGGTGGAAAAGCGGGCGGTCTACGACGCGGTCATGGCCTCGGGGGCACGGGCGGCGTTTATGATCGAGGAACCGATCGCCGCAGCGCTGGGTGCCGGGCTTCCGGTACATGAGGTGAAGGGAAGCATGGTCGTGGATATCGGCGGCGGGACGACGGAAGTTGCGGTGCTGTCTTTGAGCGGCGTGGTCGCCTCCCGCTCTCTACGTGTGGCCGGCGATGAGATGGACCAGGATATTGTCCAGTATCTTCGCAACAAATACAACCTGCTAGTGGGCGAGGGCATCGCCGAGCAGATCAAGTGGAAGATCGGCTCGGCGTACCCGCTGCAGCCGGAAAAGACGATGGAGGTGCGCGGCCGCAACCTGGTGACCGGGCTGCCCGAGAGCATCGAAGTCTCCTCGGTCGAGATGCGCGAAGCCCTGGCCGGTTCGGTCCAGGTGATCGTGGATACCATCCGTGACGCGCTGGATGAGGTCCCACCCGAGATCGTCGCAGATTTAATGGATATTGGCATCTGCCTGGCAGGTGGAGGTGGTCTCCTGCAGGGCCTGGCAGAGCGGCTGACCGATGAAGTACGACTACGGGTCTGGGTTGCCGAAGACCCGCTGACCTGTGTGGCGCGCGGCGCCGGCATGGTCTTCGAAAATTTCGATGTATTAAGTCGTTATCTGGTAGGATTGGAACGCGGAAGTACACGTCACACCATGTGATGTCGACCGGCTGCCCTGACTGGCGCGGGTTGTTTGTACACCTAGAAGAATGAGAAACATATTTTCACGCACGCTACAGACGACGATCATATTCTTGATCGCGGGGGGAGTGGTAGCACTGGCACTTGGAGGCTATTTTAGCTCCGCCTCCAACGTCTTCACCGGATCCCTGGTTAATGTACAAACCTGGTTCGCAACACGCTTTACAGCCATCCAGGATTTTTTAACCGCGCCGCGTGACATGGCATCCCTCCGCCAGCGGAACACTGAGCTGGAGGCAGAGGTGTCTGAGCTTCAAACGCAGATCATCCAGCTGCAGCAGGAAGTAGGCGAAACCCAGTCGCTGCGTGCTTTATTGGATTTTGCCCAGGCAAGGCCTGAAAATCGCTATCGAGGTGCGGCAGTGATCGGCCGGGATCCCAGCCCATTTCTGCACTATGTCATTATCAACCGCGGCTCGAACGATGGCATCCGCCGCGGTATGCCGGTCGTGACCAACCAGGGTCTGGTCGGCCGCATCGATGCAGTGATCGCGGATGCTGCCCGCGTCCAGCTCGTCACGGACCCGGCATCGACGGTCAATATTCGCCTGCAGAATGCCGAAGTGGAGGCGTCGCTGAGCGGCTCTGTCACCGGCGATGTGGCGTTAGACCTGATCCCCCAGGATACGAACATCCAGCCCGGAGATCTTGTACTGACCTCCGGCCTGGGAGGCGGGTACCCACCCGACTTGATCGTCGGTCAGGTGGTGAATGTACGAACGCGTGATTTCGATCTGTTCCAGCAGGCGACCGTCCAGCCTGTTGTGGACTTTAACCGCCTGCAGATCGTCCTAATCATCGTCAACTTCGAGCCGGTGGATATCACCCCGTTGAACCCGCTTCCATAGGCTTGAATGCGTAACCTGGTCGCCATCCCCGTGATCTTCCTATCTGTGATTCTGCAGTCTGCCATCATCAGCCGTGTGTACCTCCTGTCAGGAATCGCAGACCTGCCTCTGGTCATGCTGGCCGCCTGGGCGCTGCAGGAGGATGTGGAATCTTCGTGGCATTGGGCGGCCGCATTGGGCTTGATGGTAGGATTTGTATCTGCGATCCCGTGGTATGTCCCTGTCCTGAGTTATGTGATCATCGTTGGGCTGGCCCAGACTCTGCAGAGACGGGTCTGGCAGGCTCCCTTATTGGCGATGTTCAGCGTGACCTTTTTAGGCACGATACTCTTGAACATCTTATCGTATGTTGTTCTTCGTGTGGGCGGCGTGATCATGCCGCTCGAGGATGTACTTGGTCTGGTGGTCCTGCCTGGCGTTCTATTGAATCTGCTGCTTGCCATTCCTGTGTACGCCATTATGCGCGACCTGTCCCGCTGGGTATATCCTGTTCCGGAGGTTGAATGAGTTCGCAAACTGCGAATAATTTGAATGTCCCCCTTTGGAGGGTTTTAGTCGTTTACGCGCTGATCGTCGGTGTAGTGGGTTTGATCATATGGCGCCTGGTGTCCTTGCAGGTTTTCGGGACCCAGATATGGATCGACCGGGCGATCGACAATTATACAAATGAGATCAGTGAGCCTGCCGCCCGCGGAATTATCTATGACCGGAATGGGTACATCCTGGCGCGTAATGTGGCTTCCTATAATGTCGTTATCACACCGGCAGGCCTGCCGGATGACGATGCCGATATCCAGCGCATTTACCGCGAAATTGCCGTTCTAACGGGTGTGCCCGCAGGAGGCCCGGTCACGGATGAAACACTCGAAAATGCCAAGCTTTTCTCGCCCTGTGTGCCGGGCCCCAGCATCGCGGATATGGTGGCACTGGGAGAGTCGCTGGCGCCATATACGCCCGTACGGATCTCGTGCAATGTCAGCGAAGAGCTGGCGCGCGTGATCGGCGAAAAATCGGTGGACTGGCCGGGAGTCTCGGTGGAGATCGAACCGATCCGTGAATATCCAACCGGTTCTTTGACCGCTGCCGTGGTCGGTTTTCTGGGACCGATCCCTGCTGCGCTCGAGGATGCCTTCGAATCGCGCGGCTTTGTCCCCAACCGTGACAAGATCGGGTACGCTGGCGTCGAGACTTCCCTCGATGAGATCCTGCTCGGCCAGAACGGAACGCGCGTGGTTCAGGTCGATGTAGCCGGTCAGGAGCTGCGCAACCTGGAAGCGCCGGTCCCCTCCGTTCCGGGTAACAACGTTGTCCTGACGCTGGATACGCGCCTGCAAAAGGCTGCCGAAGCTGCGCTCGTGGATGAGATCAACTACTGGAATACGTTCTTCAGCACCACCCGTATTTCGAGCGGCATAGTCATCGCGATGAACCCGAAGACAGGTGAGATCATGGCCATGGTCTCGTACCCTACATTCGAAAACAACCGGATGGCGCGATTCATCCCTGGGTATTACTACGAGCAGATCATCCAGGACCCGCGCCGTCCCCTGGTCAATAATGCCATTTCGGCGGAGTTTCCGCCCGGTTCCGTGTTCAAACTGGCCACGGCCACCGGAGCGTTGAACGAAGATGTGGTCGCGCTGGATACGATCATTGAGACGCCCGGCAAGCTGGTTCTTTGTGAACGCTTC
>DATAKV010000155.1:0-2237 GCA_036261375.1 Anaerolineales bacterium | reverse complement strand
GGAACATTTCATCTGCCCTCACGTCACCTGATTGAACAGCCGATCCATCTGGAAAACCGATGACCCTGCCACTACCCGGCGGGGAGGAGGGCCTATGACGTGACATCTCGTCCGCGGACAACCGGAACGCCGTCCGGTTGTTTGCTTTGCCGTGTCGAATCCAAATCATTATCAGTAGATCACGAAATAGCTTGGAAAAGCCCGAAAATAGGTGCGGGCATACGCCCGCACCTATTTTCGGGGATCTCTTGGGCATTTGTTCGCCTTTCGTGAAGTACTGATTATTTATAAGGAGAAGAAGATGTTCACTCGACGCAATGCCCTGCTGACGGGCATGATCTTCGTATTGCTGTTTACCGCCGCCTGTGGCGCCGCGGCTGCCACAGAAGTCCCGCAACCTCTGGATGATGATGGTTACTATGCGCCTGAGGAGGCCGCTGCGACGGAGGCTCCTGCCTATGAGGCCGAACCGGAAATGCCGTCCACAAGCCCGAATGCGATACCTCCCAGCTCCGGTATGCCACCTGCCAGTCGCGAGCCGTACGATATGTTCTTCGAGGACTATGGGGTCAATCCGTCTATCGACACCGAGGATGACAACCTGTCCACGTTTGCCCTGGATGTGGATACCGGTTCATACACCATCATGCGCAGCTATCTAAACGAAGGAAACCTGCCGCCACCCGACTCCGTCCGCGTGGAGGAGTATGCCAACTTCTTCGACCAGGGCTATCCCCTCCCGCCTGCCCACCAGGCCTTTGCAGTTAGCATCGATGGTTCCCCATCGCCGTTCACCGAGACCGAGCGTTATCAAATGCTGCGAGTGGGCGTCCAGGGCTACCAGGTCCCGGAATTCGAGCGCAAGGATGCCTCACTGACTTTCGTGATCGACGTTTCCGGCTCGATGGATATGGACAACCGCCTGGGCCTGGTCAAGCGCTCGCTCGAGCTGCTCGTCGAACAGCTGCATCCGGCCGATTCGGTCGGCATTGTCGTCTATGGATCGGATGCCCGCGTCGTCCTCGAGCCGACACCGGGCTCCGAAAAAGGCAGGATCCTGGATGCGATCTACGGCCTGCGTCCCGAGGGCGCGACGAATGCCGAAGCGGGGATCCGCCTGGGGTACAAAATGGCGATGCGTGCCTTTAATCCAAACGGGATCAACCGCGTCATTTTGTGCTCGGATGGGGTTGCCAATGTCGGTGTGACCGGCCCAGATGGCATCCTCGAGGAAGTGAACCATTACGTAGAGGAAGGCGTGACGCTTACGGCCATCGGTTTCGGCATGGACAATTACAACGATATCCTGATGGAACTGCTCGCCGATAAAGGGGACGGTTTCTATGCCTATGTGGATGATATGCGCGAAGCCCGCCGGCTCTTCATCGACCAGATCACCGGCACTCTGCAGACCATCGCTATGGATGCCAAAGTGCAGGTGGACTTCAATCCGTCTGTTGTGATGCGCTATCGCCTGGTTGGCTTCGAGAACCGATCCATTGCCGACGACGATTTCCGCGACAATAGCGTGGATGCGGGCGAGATCGGCGCGGGTCATTCCGTCACCGCGCTGTACGAGGTCAAGCTGTATCCCGAGGCCCGCGGCAACATTGCCACTGTCTTCCTGCGCTGGCAGGACCCGGACACGCGCCAGGTGGTCGAGCTTGCCCGGGAATTCCACACGGGTGAGCTGGCCTACGAGTTCGAGTACGCCGATCCGTATTTCCAGCGCTCGGTCATCGTGGCGGAGTATGCCGAGATCCTCAAGGAAAGCTACTGGGCTGAGGAAAGCTCCCTGTCACATGTCTACCGGGAAGCCCAGCGGGTCAGCGAGCTGCTGCCCTGGGATGAAGACACAGGTGAATTCATGGAGTTGATCCGCCGGGCAAGCTATCTAACGGACTGAATGAAAAACGTGGAGCCAAACCGGCTCCACGTTTTTGACTGCCTATCCGATTCCTTCGAACACGATCCGGCCATCGATCATGGTCATTTCCACCCTGGCCGAGCGGATCTCCTCGGGGCTCATCTCGAACAAGTCATGCGAGAAGAGGACCAGGTCGGCCAGATAGCCTTCCCTGATCTGTCCCTTCTGGTGTTCCATGAATTCTGTGTATGCGGCATCGCGCGTATAGCCAAGGATGCAGTCCTCCAGCGTCAAGCGCTGATCGGGGTTGGACTCATCGTACTTCCTGCGGTTGAGGGCCACGTACATGTTGAACATCGGGTCGAAAGGA
>DATAKV010000152.1:0-6322 GCA_036261375.1 Anaerolineales bacterium | reverse complement strand
GCATCTTTGTGAAAGTACCCAGTTCGTACGATCCACGCATTCAGGCTGGGTGTTTCATGGACGGAGACTTCAACGCATGATTCGTAACCTTACAGCACGCCTGCTTCTCATCCTGGTCGTAGCGATTGCGGCGATCTGGGTGGACAGCCTCGATGAGATCCAGATCCGCAACCCCTTCAATGACGCCCTGCTCTATCAGAAAGACGTCAAGCCGCGCCTCGGCCTCGATCTGCAGGGCGGCTTGCAGGTCCTGCTCGAAGCCGATCTCCCGGAAGGCCAAAATCCCGATCCGGCCGAGATGGAAACAGCCCGCGCCATCGTGGAAAACCGCACCAACGCCCTGGGCGTCAGTGAAAACGTGATCCAGGTGGCTGGCGAGCGCCGCATCGTGGGCGAATTTCCCGGTGCGGAAGATTCGAATGCCATTCTCGATATCATCCAGCAGACCGGTCTGCTGGAGTTCGTGGATACAGGCGATTTCCGCCCCGATGAAGGCACCATCCTGCAGACCGATTTTGCAGGCGGCACGCCGCTTGTGCCCTCCTCCGATTCGAACGGGACAGATACCGTCTATCACACCATCATGACCGGACGGGAGATCCGTAGTGTCAATGTAGGATTGGGTCCCGATGGATCCCCGGCGATTGATTTTGTCCTGACGCCTGAGGGTTCCACGATCTTTGCCCAGCACACGGCGGCGAATGTAGGCAGAGTCCTGGCCATCACCCTCGACAAGCGCGTGATCTCCGCGCCGGGTATCGAAAGTGCTATCCCTGACGGTCAGGGGCAGATTTCCGGCTCCTTCAGCGCCGAAAGCGCCAATTCCCTGGCCGTGCAGCTGCGCTATGGCTCCCTGCCCATCCCGCTCAAAGTTGTTGAGACGCGCATCATCGGCCCGACGCTGGGCGAAGACTCTCTTCAGAAAAGCCTGCTGGCCGGCGCGATCGGCATGACCATTGTCATCCTTTTTATGAGCATCTACTACCGCCTGCCTGGCCTGACGGCAGTCGTATCCATTCTGATGTATGCTGCGATCCTGCTCGCGGTCTTCAAGCTGATCGGCGTGACCCTGACCCTGCCGGGCATCGCCGGCATCATGCTTAGCACCGGTTCTGCCCTGGATGCCAACATCCTGGTCTTCGAGCGGCTGAAGGAAGAGCTGCGCGGCGGGCGGTCGATCAAGCAGGCCTTCGATCAATCCTGGACGCGTGCCTGGCCATCCATCCGTGACTCGAACATCGCGGCGTTGATCACTTCGGGTATCCTGTTCTGGTTCGGGAATGCATTCGGTGCAACCATCGTAAAAGGGTTTTCGCTGACCCTGGCGATCGGCGTGGTCATCAGCTTGTTCTCATCCCTGTTCATCACCCGTACATTGCTGGCCCTGGCCCTGGATACCTTCAAGCCCAGGAATCTAGAGCGCTGGTTCGGAATTTAAGAGGCAGGTCCTTCATGAATATTCTTGGAAAACGTTATTTCTTCTTCGCCCTATCGCTCCTGATCATCATCCCGGGGCTCGTCCTCCTGTTCGCACGCGGGGTTCCGCTCTCGGTGGATTTCACCGGAGGCAGCCTGCTCGAGCTTTCTTTTAGCGATTCGGCCCCTGAGCCTGCCGAGATTCTTGCGGTGTATGACGAGGCGGAGATCGCCGATGTCCAGGTGCAGACGACCGACGCGGATACCTACATCATCCGTTCCGAATTTCTGGACAACGATCAGCGGGATGTGATCCTCTCCGCGCTGACCGAGGAGATCGGCGCCGTGGAGGTCATTCGCTTTGACAGCGTGGGACCCAGCATCGGCGAGCAGGTGACGTCGCGAGGCGCGCTGGCTGTGGCCATCTCCTCCATCCTGGTGGTGCTGTTCATCGCCTGGTCCTTCCGCGGCGTGCAGAACGCCTTCCGCTACGGGGTATGTGCCATCCTGGCCATGATCCACGATGTGGCGATCATCTTTGCCATGACCGGTTTTGGCGCCTGGCTGTTCGGCTGGGAGGTCGACTCGCTCTTCCTGACCGCCCTGCTGACGGTGATCGGCTTTTCCATGCAGGATACGATCGTGGTGTTCGACCGCATCCGTGAAAACTCGAACATTTACCGCCGCCTGGACTTCGAGACCCTGGTGAACCATTCGATCGTCCAGACACTCCAGCGTTCGATCAACACCCAGCTGATGACGGTGGAATTCCTGCTGCTTGCACTGGTCATGTTCGGCGGGGTCACCCTCCAGGAATTTGCTTCCATCCTGTTGATCGGCCTGTTGAGCGGGACGTATTCATCGATCTTCATCGCCGCGCCCATTCTCGTGCTGTGGGAAAAACGGGAATGGGAGACCTGGTTCAAACGCCCCAATCAGGCCCAGGCATAGGCTTGTGCCGGCGTTCTCCTTATCAATGAAAAAGTCCCCTTGAGAACCTCTCAAGGGGACTTGCTGATGTACCAAATTTACACCCGCAACCAGGAGCCCAGATACTGGGAAATCATCACCAGGAAGGAAATCCTGCGCATGGAGTACAGGCCGGAAGGGTATTCACGCTCCAGCGTTCGCAATCGCAATAACATTCGTACAATATCCTGGTTTTGATTCGAACGATACATATCCTGCTCTCGATGTGGGATCTTCCCTTGCCATGTACTAGACGAGCAGGTGATTTGAAAGTTACAAAAAGGTAACAAAAAGGTTCGCCCGGTCACTTTACGACTGGGCGAACCTTTGTACCATTTGTTTCTGGGTTAGCCACCCAGTTCCACGGCCAGGGCATCGTAATAAGTCCCGGCGCCGAATCCATCGATGAGTACGTGGTCGAGCGGTTTCAGGTTGGGAAGCTCGCGCAGGAAGGCGATCATGTTCGAGGCCGCGCTGACGTTGCCAAAGTCGCTCAACAGCCAGGGCATCGGCAGGACAATGCCTTCATTCTGAAGATGCTTTTCCTTGAGCTTGTTGATCTTGTAATTGGCATGGTGAACGATCGCCACAGCCATCGATTTGCCCGCCATCCCCAGTTCGTCCAGCCGCGACTGGTAGGCCGCGTAGACATCGCGCACGACCTGCACGCCCGTGCGCACGAACAGCTTGACCATGCCCATCGGTCCCGCCATGGTGATCGAGGAGCCATCCTCAGGCTCGTGCATCAGCCCTGCCACGCGAATGTTATTCTGTAGGGGCATCGTCACGTCGACATTGGTCCCGCCATCGGAATGACGGGAGTGAGGATAATACATGGCGACCTGCAATACGCCTTCGTCGTCGAACACTTCGCGTGAGCGGCCTGCCAGGAATTTCATGGTCTGCCCCGGGATCACGCCAACGACCCCGCCCGCATTGCCAAATAACTGCAGGGCATTGGCATCATTCGAAGAGACAATGAAGCGGCTCAGCCCTTCGATACCGCCCACCAGAACTTTCTTGCCATACAGGGATTCGGCGATGTTCATGTCGAGCTGTTTGTTTTCGGGAAGCGCAGGATTGAGCGCCAGGTGCAGGCTGCTCGTAGATCCATCACAGGCTTTGTGGATGGCGACCTTCAGGGCGCTGCGAGGAATACCGGCGGCCTGGGTGATCGTGTCGAGATAATCCTCCGAGACCGGGGCGCTCATGCCGATCAGCACGGCGTCCACTTCGGAAGGCTGCCAGTTGCAGGCACGGATCGCTTCACGCAGGAAACGCGTCCCGATCTCGATCTCGAGCTGTTTGTGCTGCTCGAGGGTGAGGGTCAGCGGGATATGGTGGCGGTTGAGGAAGCCCAGCTCGGAGAGATTCAGCCTTTCGTTCGGCTGGAGCGGATGTCCGAGACGCTGTTCCAGAAAGGAAGGCAATGTTTCATTATCGTAGCTGTCGCCCCAGGTACCATACACACCGCCGATCCCGACGGCTGGATTTGAAACACTTTCGATCCCAAAAGGAATGTCCTGTCCGATATCGATGACTCCCTTTTCGATGTTCGGACGGTCAAAAAAAGATACTTTTGTGTTTTCCACGGTCATGTCATATACTCCTTGTTGCTACCCTCGAAACCCCTTGGCCCTTTGAAAGTTTCGCCCCATTTGGGGATTGGTACCGGGGAGGGATTATAACCGCCGACCGGGCAGGCTTTATGAGAATTGGATTAGGTAAAGAAAAAGAGACGGGCCAACTCTGTCCATTGAACTCTTGCATGCACCTTATCTTTCTACGTACGGGTATGAGCTCAGTTGTCTAGGATGGTACGGGAAGTAGGGTGTATAATGAAATTGCAAGAAGCAAGGTTGATCAGCCTAAACTGGAAGTCAAAAACCCCACTCAAATGGCCTCCAACGATAGTACAGAGAATTCCAAAACCTCCCCCCGACCCACAAAGCCACCGCGCAAGATCGAAGCAAAAGCACCCGTTGAGCCCTCGAACCGGAAGAAGGGCCTGACGGTTGTCGGTATTGGCGCCTCTGCCGGCGGGCTGGAGGCCCTGCGGGCATTCTTCAGCGCGCTCTCCCCGGACATTGGGATGGCCTTCGTCGTCGTCACCCATCTGCATCCCGAACATGAGAGCCATATGGCGGAGTTGCTGCAAAAATATACAACCATGCCGGCCACACAGGTGACAAAGAAGACCAAGGTGAAGCCCAACCAGGTCTATGTGATCCCGCCGAACCGCATGATCCTTTTGACCGATACCCATCTGGATACAGCTGAGTTCAGCGAACCGCGCGGCAAGCGGACTCCGATCGATACCTTCTTCCGCAGCCTGGCCAGCGAAGCGCGCGAGCCGATCGCCATCGTTCTCTCAGGCGGCGGAACCGATGGCTCGGTGGGCGTCAAGGATGTCAAGGAGGTGGGCGGGCTGATCATGGTACAGCAGCCGGAAGATGCCGAATATGACAGTATGCCGCGCGCCGCCCTGAGCACCGGCCTGGCCGACGTGGTCCTCCCGGCCGCGCAAATGGCTGAAAAGCTGAGCGAATATGGCAGGCACCGCCCGAAACTGCCGCATGACGACGGGCAGTTGTCAGAAGCGGATATAGAGACGCTCCAGCGCATCCTGGCCCAGGTGCTCGCCCGCACAGGGCATGACTTCTCGCAGTACAAGCGTTCAACGATCCTGCGCCTGATCGAACGAAGGATGCAGTTGAACGGCATCGGCACCCTGGATTCCTATCTGTCGTACCTGCGGACCAACCCCACTGAAGCGCATGCACTGTTCAACGATATCCTGATCGGTGTCACGAATTTCTTCCGCGACCGCGCCTCCTGGGAGACGCTCGAGAAAACGGTGCTCCCGGAGCTGTTCAAGAATCGGGGGGAAGACCAGACCCTGCGTGTCTGGACGATCGGATGTGCCACCGGGGAGGAAGCATACGGGCTGGCGATCCTGCTTTTCGAGGAGGCGGAACGGCAATCCATCTATACCCAGGTCCAGGTGTTCGCCACCGACCTGGATGATCGCTCCATTGCACATGCCCGCGAGGGTCTCTATCCCGCCGCCATCGAAGCGGACGTAAGCCCCGAACGGCTTGCGAGATTCTTCGTTCGCGAAGGCGACTACTACCGGGTCAAACGTGAGCTACGCGACGTGGTGCTTTTCACCAGCCACAACATGATGCGTGACCCGCCGTTTTCACGACAGGACCTGATCGCCTGCCGCAATGTAATTATCTATTTACAGCGTGAAGTGCAGGACAAACTATTCGATATCCTTCATTATTCGCTCCAACCCGGTGGATATCTCTTTTTGGGAAGCTCTGAATCGGTCGAGCATTTGCCCGAGCTGTTCGATACTCTGGACAAAAACCATCGTATCTATCAATCGAAACCATGGCCCGGAAACCGGCCTCATGTGCCGCATATACCGTTGACCTTCCGGCGGGTACAGCGGGCGATAGAGGCAGAAAGCCTGGGCCGCTCGCCCCTCAGACGTTCTCTCGAGGAAATCCCCACCTACGAGCAGCAGCATGAGAATACGCTGGAAACCCATGGGCCTCCCAGTGTGCTGATCGATGCAAACCACATGATCCTGCATGTCTCGGAGACGGCCGGGCGGTATCTTCTCCAGCCCAGGGGAGGCATCACCGGCGATATCCTCAGGCTCGTGCGGCCTGAACTTCAGATGGAGCTGCGTACGTCGATCCTTAAGGCGTTCGATAAGGACCGGGCAATAGTCAGCAGACCGGTGCTCGTGCAGTTCAACGGTCACCCACACCGCGTGATCGTCGCTGTCCGTCCCCGCAACTACTTAATGGGTGAGAGTCGAGCGCCGGAAAAACAGGCTCTGGTGTTGTTTCTCGAGCACGACGTCGACGAACCCATCGACTCGGCCGGCACGGATGAGAATACGTCTTCCGGACATGAGTCG
>DATAKV010000143.1:0-9664 GCA_036261375.1 Anaerolineales bacterium | reverse complement strand
ATCAACAGCCCGATCCTGCTGGACGCATCTAATTCCGGTGATTACGCCGGGTATCTGATCATCCTGGAAGGGCATCACAACACCCATCCCAACTGCACGATCAACGGCGGCAGCTATCTGGAGATCAACGGGACTATTTTTGCTCCCTATTGCAATATAACCATTAACGGAGACAATTCTACCGACTCCGAGTTCAATGCCCAGATCATCGGATGGAATGTAAAACTGAATGGTGGTAACCTCATAAACATCCATTACAACCCGGATGATAACGGCAAGATCAAGCGTCGGATCGGTTTGATGCGCTAAACGAACTACAGGGCGACGGATGACAAACAAGGTTGCCCACCCTTATCTACATTTTGTACGACTGGAGGAAGACTATGGCAAAAACATTGATGGTAGCCGGAGTACCGGGGATCTCAGACCCGGAGTTGTTACGCCCCAGGGTTCTGCGGAATCTCCTGGAACTGATGGATGAGACGCCGCCCCTCGGTGAGCGGTACGAGGAGTTATTAAGGGAATTGATCTTTGAAGCCTACCAGCTGGCCAATGGCGACCTGGGCGACAATGAGAGGGCCTTCCTGGATGATATCTTCCGCTATGCAGCCAGCAACGGCGCGATTGACCAGTTCGCCGATGACCCCACCATCAGCGAAATCCTGATCAATGGCCCTCAACAGATCTTCGTCGAAAAAGAGGGAAAACTGATCATGACGGATGTAAAGTACGACAGCGAGCTGCAGCTGCGGCTGGCCATCAACCATATCATCAACCCATTCGGCCGGTATGTGAATTACAAGCACCCCACCGTGGATGCCCATCTGAAGGACGGATCCCGCGTCAACGCCGTGATCCCGCCGGTAGCCCAGCAGGGGACCTGTGTCTCCATCCGGCGGTTCCTTAAGGATAAACTGGCCGTCCAGGACCTGATCGATAAGGGATCGATCACACAGGCCATGGCGGATTTTGTCGCGGTGTGCGTGCAGGCGCGTTTGAACATTGTCGTGGCCGGAAACACCAGCTCGGGAAAAACGACCTTCCTCAACATCCTGGCCCGCGCCATCCCGGACAATGAGCGCATTGTCACCATCGAAGACTCGGTCGAGCTCCAAATGATGCAGACCCACAAGGTCTCGCTCGAAGCCCGGCCGGCAGACTACAATGGTGAAGGTCAGGTGACCATCCGCGACCTGGTCAAGAACTCGCTGCGTATGCGTCCCGACCGCATCATTGTCGGCGAGATCCGCGGCGGCGAAGCCCTGGACATGCTGCAGGCCATGAACACCGGTCACGATGGCTCCATGACCACCGTCCACTCCAACTCGCCGCGTGATACCCTGTCCCGTCTCGAAACGATGACCCTGATGGCCGGCTTCGAGCTGCCGGTGGTTGCCATCCGCAAGCAGATCTCTTCCGCCATCGACCTGATCATCTACCTGACACGCTTCCCGGATGGGACTCGTAAGGTCACGCACATATCCGAAGTGGCAGGCATGGAATCGGAAGTCATCACCCTGACCGATCTCTTTGTCTTCCAGCAGCAGGGGACGGACAAGGATGGCAGGCCGCTCGGACAAATGCGGCCGACAGGCCTGCGGCCGATGTTCCAGCCCAAGCTGGAGGCGCTCGGCTTCCGCCTAGACCGCTCGATGTTCATGGGCAGATAGTACAAAAAATTCCCGGTTCGCCGGGAATTTTTTTATTTTTCGTCCTGGCCCTCCAGGATGCTGTCACTCGCCGCGTCCAGGCTGGCGATCTCCTCTTCCGTCAATCTCCAGCCCAGGGCGCCTGCGTTTTCCTGCGCCTGTTCCGCGGTCTTCGCTCCGGGAATGGGCATCGCCCCCTTGCAGATAACCCAATTGAGCGCCACCTGGCTATTGGACACGCCGCCATGATCCTGGCCGATCCGGGTCATCAGTTTTATCAGCGGCTGAATTTTGGGAAGAAGGGATGCATAATTGCGGGCTCGGGATCCCGGAGGTGGTTTCTCGGCCGAATATTTACCGGAGAGAATTCCTTTTTCGATCGGGCTGTAGGCGATCAGGCGGATGCCAAGCTCCTTGCAGCGGGCCAGCGTACCGTTTTTTTCCACGGCACGGCTGAGCAGGCTGTAGTGGACCTGGTTGGATGCCAGCGGCACATTATGGCGTGCCAGCGAGGAGTAGGCTGCCAGCATGCGGGTCTGCCCAAAATTCGAAACACCGACCGTCCGTGTCAGCCCGCTCTTCACGCACTCGGCAAGCCCCTCCATTAACAGGTCGTTGCCCAGGATCGGGTTGGGCCAGTGGACCTGGTACAGGTCCACGCTTTCCACGTTGAGGCGCGCCAGGCTGCCTTTCAGGGCGCGCAGGATGGCCCCTTTATAAAACCGCCAGGGCCAGGGAAAAAATTTGGTTGCGATCAGGACGGGCTGGTCGGTCTCCTGGAGGAAGCGCCCGAGCAGGCGCTCCGAAAGGCCATTCCCATACAGCTCTGCCGTATCGACGAAACGGATGCCTTCCTCGAGCGATACCTGGAATGCCTGCTGAACCTGCTCTTCGCCGTAGCCGTGCCCATACTGCCAGATGATCCGGTCCCCCCATTGCCATGCCCCCAGTCCCATTTCGATGGCGTGCAAGAACCTCGTTTCACTGCTGATCTCGGTCATTGTCTACCCTTCGCAGGAGAATTCCTGATTGTACCCCGCACGCTCGATAAAACGGAAGAGCAAAAGCGGGCCGGGTTGTATCTTAAAAAAAGAATTGGCTGATCCACAGGACCGCTGCGCGTGTAGTACAATTCAGCCCGCTCATCATTCGGAACTGATGGAACGCTGGCCCCTCACCCCGGCTCCACGTGGTGAGGGGGGATGGCGCTCCCTGAGTTCCTGGGAGATTTTTGTGACCTCAACGTCTATGCCGCGGGATTTCGAATCCGCAGCCGACCTCAGCCGGCGGCTGGGCCTGCCTTTTAAGAATCTGTCGCTGTTGGTGCGCGCCCTGACCCACCGTTCGTATGTCAACGAGAATCCCAACTCGCCGCTGGACAACGAACGCCTGGAATTCCTGGGCGATGCAGTCCTGGATTTCATCGTCGGCGCCTGGGTCTATCACCGTTTTCCCGAAATGCCTGAAGGCGACCTGACCAAGATGCGCTCGGCAATCGTACGAAACGACCAGCTGGCCCGCTATGCGCGCAGCATCAACCTGGGTGGCGCGCTGCGGCTGGGACGCGGCGAGCTGTCTACGGGCGGGAATGAGCGCGACGGCCTGCTCGGCTCCACATTCGAAGCATTGATCGGCGCCCTGTACCTGGACTCCGGGCTGGACGCCGTGGAGGCCTTCGTCCATCCACTGCTGGAGGAATCGCAGGATTTCATCCTGGAGGAGATCCACGACCCGAAGAGTGTCCTGCAGGAATGGGCGCAGGCCGGGAAACTCGGTGCACCGCAGTACGTGACCGTATCCTCGATCGGCCCGGACCATGCCAAGGTGTTCGAAGTGGAAGTTCGCATCCAGGGCATGACCTACGGCCGGGGACACGGCTCGAGCAAGCACGTTGCCGCCCGCATTGCCGCCCAGACCGCACTGGAATCGCTGGGAATATCATACAAATAAATCACTCAAAAAAGACCCTCCATGCCCCTTCGCCTAAAAACCCTCGAATTGCAAGGTTATAAAACATTTGCCTCGAAGACCCACTTCGAGTTTGCCGGCGGTATCACCGCCATTGTCGGCCCGAACGGTTCGGGAAAATCGAACATTGCCGATGCGCTGCGCTGGGTTCTGGGTGAGCAGTCCTACTCGCTGCTGCGCGGCAAGAAGACCGAGGATATGATCTTCAACGGGTCCGAGCACCGGCCGCGCGCCAGCATGGCCTCCGCCCACATCGTATTCGACAACACCACCGGCTGGCTGCCGGTCGATTTCACCGAGGTGGGCATGACCCGCCGCGCCTACCGCGACGGCCACAACGATTACCTGTTGAATGACCAGCAAGTCCGCCTGCGGGACCTGAATGAGCTGCTTGCTGCCTCGGGCCTTTCGGAACGCACGTATACCATTCTCGGCCAGGGACTTGTCGATGCGTCGCTTGCCCTTAAAGCGGACGAGCGCCGCAAGCTCTTTGAGGAAGCTGCGGGAGTGGGGCTGTACCGCGTCCGCCGCGATGAAGCGCTGAAACGACTCGAGACCACCATGCGCAACCTCGAGCGTGTCCTGGACATCATGTCTGAGCTGGAGCCGCGGCTGCGCAGCCTCGAGCGCCAGGCCAGGCGTGCCAACGACTACCTGCGCGCCCAGGCGGACCTGAAAGTCATCCTGCGCGAGTGGTACGGCTATCACTGGCACCGCGCCCAGCAGGAGCTGACCGAGTCGCGCGAGGTGGTCCGCGGGCAGGAGGCGCGCGTCAACGAAGCCCGCGAGCTGCATGCCAGGGCCCAGGAGGCGTACAATGCCTTCCGCGAGCGGTTCAGCGGATTGCGCTCCCAGCTCAATGCCTGGCACCGGCAGTCGGCCGAGCTTCACAACCAGCGCGAAGAGGTCAGCCGCGAGCTGGCGGTGATGGAGGAGCGGCGGCGCTCGCTCCTTACCGCGCAATCATCCGTGCTGGCCGATACCGACCGCACAACTGACGAGGAGCGGGTCGCTCACGAGCGTCACCTGGAAGCGGAACAGGAAGTCCAGCGCCTGGAGAGCGAGTTTGACGAGGCGCAGAGGCAGTTTACAGATGCGCAGGCAGCGCTGCATAAAAGGCAGGCGGAGCGCTCTGGGGTAGAGGAAGAATTAAGGATTGCGCGCGCTGAACTCGAAAAAGGCGGCGCCCAACGGGCAGAGGCCCAGGCTCGTCTGGAGGAGCTGCGGTCGCGTTTGGAAAGTCTTCAAGTGCGGCTGGAGAATGCCAGCCGGGCCGTGGAAGCATCTGAGGCTCATACCCGTGACCTACGTGAAACGTACGAGCAGGCACGCCAGAGACGTGAGGCGGCGGAACAGGTGTGGAACGACGCAGTCCGTCGTGAAGAGCAAAAAAGACGGGAGGCCCAAGAGCTCGAACAGGAACGCAGGGCCAGGGCCGATGAACGTGCTCAAAGGCTTGCCGAGCACACCCGGCTCAAGGCCCAGATCGAGGTGCTCGAGCAGGCGGAGGAATCGCTGGCCGGGTACGCGGAAGGCGCACGCTATCTTTTGGATGCTGCCCGCCAGATGCGGCTGCGGGGTGCGCGAGGTGCCTTGAGCACCTCCCTCGATGTGCCTGCGGAGCTGGAGACCGCCATCACGGCCGCCCTAGGCGATACGCTGGATGCCATCCTGCTCGATTCGGAGGATGTGGAGCAGGCCCTTCAGCTCCTTGAAGCGGATGAGGCCGGGCGGGCGGCTCTGCTTCCCCTGGATGGGCCGCTGCGCCAGGCATTCTCCAAACCCACGGATGGAGCCGTCCTGGGGTTTGCGTCCGAGCTGGTGAACGCCCCGGCTGAACTGCGCTCGGCTGTAGATTTGATCCTCGGCCAGACGCTGATCGTCCGTGATCGGGCTGCAGCGCGCCGTTTGATCCGGGATCTGCCGGCCCATGCCCGGGTTGTGACCCTGCGCGGGGAGGTCTTCCGCGGCGATGGTTTAATCGTTGCCGGGCGGTCGCACTCATCGGGCAGCTCAGCCCTCAGCCGGCCCAGGCAGAAACGCGAGCTTAGCGAATCCTTAGCGGCGTTGAACGCCCAGATCGAGGGGATGAACCGGGATGTGGATTCGCTTTCGGCGCGAATCGCTGATACACAGCGCGAGCTGGCCCGGATGAGCGAGGACGTCCGGACTGCCCGCCTCCGCCTGGACGAAGCCCAGGCCGGTGAACAACAGGCCGGTCTCGAGTCGGAGTCGGCGCGGCGACAGCTGGAATGGCATGAGAGTCAGCGGAACCAGTTACAAGCCGAGGCGGATGAAGCGGCTTTGCTCCGCCAGAACCTGATCCAATCCCAGGCAGAGGTAGAGTCACTTTCGATGCAGATCCAGGACCAAGCGCGGTCGCTGACCGAACGCCTTGCAGAGATGGACCTGGCCGAAGCCCAATCGCAGGCATCCTACTGGAACACGCGCCTGGCGGTTGTCGAGCGTGCCCGGGAGGATGCCCGTCTGCGGCGTGAGGAACGGGAGAAGGAGCTTGCCCGCTTCGATACCCGTCGTTTCGAGCTGACCACACGCCTGCATGAAGCTGAAACTTCCCTGTCCGGGCTGGATGAAAGCAAGGCCTCCCTGCGCGAGCGGGAAACTCATCTCCATACCCGGATCGAAGAGCTTCGGGTCTTTATTGAGCCTGCGGAAAAAGATCTGGAGACCGCCGAACAGGAGGAGTCGCGCTTGCAGGAAGCAGAAGCGAACAGCCAGCGCTCCCTCGCCCACGCGGAACGCACGCTTGGACAGGTCCAGCTGGAGCAGATGAGAAAGCAGGAAGCGCTCGACAACCTGCGCCAGAAGATCAGCGACGATTTCGGGCTGGTGATGTTCGATTACGCCGCCGACATTACGGGACCGGTCCCCCTGCCGTTCGAGGGAATGGTGGAGGAACTGCCGGTCGTGACCGAAATCTCCCCCGAGCTCGAGCAGCAGCTCATTCAGAACCGCACGCACCTGCGCCGCCTTGGACCGATCAACCCCGAAGCAAAACAGGAATTCGACCGTGAGTCCGAGCGCTATGCCTTTATGAAAACCCAGGTGGAGGACCTGCAGAAAGCCGAACAGGACCTCAAGAAAGTCATCGCCGAACTGGACGAGTTGACAAAGCAGGAATTTTCGAAAACATTCGATGCCGTGGACAAACAGTTCCGGGCCATGTTTACCCGGCTGTTCGGAGGCGGGTCGGCGCGGCTGGCATTGACGGATCCCGACAACCTGGTGGAAACCGGCATCGAGATCGAAGCCCGTCTGCCAGGCCGCCGCGAGCAGGGACTGGCCTTGTTATCCGGCGGCGAGAGAAGCCTTACAGCCGTGGCGCTGGTGTTCGCCCTGCTCAAGGTGTCGCCCACGCCGGTCTGCGTGATGGATGAAGTGGATGCCATGCTCGACGAAGCCAACGTGGGCCGTTTCCGTGACCTGCTGCAGGAATTGAGCCGCGATACCCAGTTCATCATCATCACCCACAACCGCAACACGGTCCAGGCCGCGGACGTGATCTACGGCATCACCATGGGCCGCGATTCGGCCAGCCAGATCATCAGCCTGCGCCTCGACCAGGTGACCGACGAGATGCTGCAGCGGGCATAAAAGGCCGAACCACCATTAAAAATAAACACCGTCCGGCGAAAAACCGGACGGTGTTTTGTTTCAGAAATGTCTATTGCTGGGTCAGGACAGGCTCGGTGGGAACACGTTCCATCCAGACATCGTACTTGGTGATGGTTGCGGATTCGCGGGCGGTGGTCAGCCAGTCGTTCAAGGCAGCCTGCTGCTTCTGCTCGATCTGGGCAGCGGTGAGCGGCAGCTCTTCACGGGCAATCACCTGGATGATGTGGTAGCCGAATTCCGACTTGACCGGTTCACCGATCACGCCGATCTCCTGGGTGGAGACGGCTTCTGCAAATTCTGCCACGTAGTTACTGACAGGGGCCCAGCCCAGGTCGCCGCCGCGGGCGCCGGAACCGGTATCCTTGGAGGAGGTTCTTGCCATCTGGGCAAAGTCGGCTCCATTCATGAGCTGGTTGTAGGCAGCGGTGGCTTCCGTTTCCGTGTCGACCAGGATATGGCGGGCCAGGACCTGGATCTCAGTTCGGGAAACATCCTTGCCGATCTCTTCCTGCAATTTTTTGCGCAGCACTTCCATCTCATATACAGTACGCAGGGTCTCTTCGCTGATGTCATAGGACGTGAAGGTGTCCATGGTTTCCCCGAAGCGCTGTTCGAAACCTTCCAGCGTATAGGCAGTCGGGCTGGCGGTGGGCAGTTCAGGGACAAAGGTCGGGGTGGGAGGCGCGGCAGTGCCTGTTGCCGTCGCGGTGACGGCCGGGTCGAGCGTGGAGGTCGGCGCAGCGGTGGAGGTTGCGGCTTCCGTCGGGGTCGAGGTCGAGGGGTACACCGTCAGCTGCTGGGAGGAGAGGGTCGGGTAGACCAGCTCGGTCGGGGTGATCGTGGGAGAGGGTGTGCCATTCGGGAAAAATTCGTAGGCTTCCTGGATGAAGGCATCCACCTCTTCTGCGCTCACGGTAATACCGCGCGCAGCGGCCTCCTGGCGTATCAGCACTTCATCGATCATCGTGGTCAGCACGCGGTCGCCCATGATCTGGGTCGAATCCAGGCTGAGCATGATCTCCTGTTGCTGCTGGGTGGTATCCATGCCGAAGTTCTGCTGGAAGAACTGGTACTGGCTCAGCTGGTTGTACAGGCTGACGCGCTCGAGTCGGACGCGCTCCTGCCACTCAGCGGTGGTGATCTTCACACCGTTGACTTCGGCAACAGGCTCGCGCAGCACGAAAAAGTTCAGGTTGAGGTAACCATAGAGAAGGAGCAGGGCGACGATCACGATGCCCCCGATGGCAATGCTGCGGATCAGGTTCACCTGGCGCCGTTCGCGTTCCAGGCGTGCAACATGCTTCTTTGTGATCACCTTGGGATTGGAGCTTCGTTTATCCATAATGTTTATCCGTGACGAAAAGACGGGGCATGGCTGGTTTCCATGCCCCGTTCACGTCCTTCGGACTAGCGTCCCTCATCGAACGATCTGCCGACAAAGGGAAGCAGGGCGATCTGGCGTGCCTGCTTGATGGCGGCGGCCACCACGCGCTGGTGACGGGCGCAGGCGCCGGTCTGGCGGCGGGGGCGGATCTTGCCATCCTCGGTGATGTAGCGGCGAAGCAGGTCCGTCTTTTTGTAGTCGATCGTCAATGTCTTATCTGCACAGAACTGGCAGGTTTTGGGCTTGGCAAAGAAGCGGCGTTCACCGCCACCTTCCTGGGCCCCTTGGGGTCTTCGATCATCAGCCATTTGTTACTCCAAATATCTTGCTTATGAAATCCGGCAAGCCGGATGTGTTAGAAAGGAAATTCATCCTCGTTCGCAGTCAGGTCATTGTCCATGGGCACGGATTCGGATGACTGGCCTGCATTGCTGGCGTGCTCGCGGCGGTCGCCGAGCATCATCATCTCGTTGGCGACCACTTCCACGCTGGTGTGCTTGACGCCTTCCTTGTCATCCCAGCGGCGTGTCTGGAGACGGCCCTCGATGTAGACCTGCTGGCCCTTGTTCAGGTACTGCTTGCAGATCTCGGCTAGGTTGCCCCAGGCGACCACGTTGAACCACTCGGTCTCATTGTGGCGCTCGCCGTCGACCGTATTCCACGAGCGGCTGACGGCCACAGTGAATGTAGTAACGGGCCGTCCCGAGGGGGTGTAGCGCATTTCGGGGTCGCGTCCCAGATGACCAATAATTTGTACTTTATTCAGGCCTCGGCTCATATTCGTTCTCCTTGTAAAACCGAGAAGTCTCGATAAAAATAATGTTATACGGCAGAAAGCATATGTCGCAGGACCGTTTCGAGGTAACGGATGTTACGTTCGAGCTCACTGGTGGCCTTCGGATCGAGCGTGACGTTGAGAAGGACATACTGGCCTTCGCGCTGCTTGCGGATCTGGTACGCCATTCGGCGGCGTCCCCAGATATCGACCTTGTCCACGCTGCCGCCTGCTTCCGTGACCCAGGTAGAG
>DATAKV010000127.1:0-7107 GCA_036261375.1 Anaerolineales bacterium | reverse complement strand
GAGGAAATCGATTCGTGGATGCATCGATACGCTTGATCAAGCCCAACAGCACTTCCCCGCTTCCCGCCTCGACGTAGGTCTGGATGCCGTTCCCAAGCATGTACTGCACCGATTCGGTCCAGCGCACGCGGGACTGCATCTGGGCTTTGATGTCGGCGCGCAGCTCATCGCCGGAAAGCAGCGGCTTCGCATGGACGTTTCCAACCACCGGGATCTCCGGCGTTCCGATTGCGCAGGCATTGACGGCCGCGTTCCAATCCGCCTGGATGGAATCCATCAGCGGCGAATGGGCAGCGAGACTGACGGGCAAAGGCAGGGCTCGTTTCGCTCCGGCTGCCTTAGCCAGGATCATCGCCCGTTCAAGAGCCGGCCTGTGGCCCGAGATCACCACCTGCCCGGGACAGTTATCATTGGCCACCTGGACGATCTCATCGGCCGTGCTCGCCTGGGCACACACGCTGTCCAGGGTGGGAATGTCCACGCCCAGGATGGCCGCCATGCCACCCGGATTGAGCTCACCGGCCCGCTTCATCAGCTCGCCGCGCCTGCGGACGAGTCTGACCCCGTCTGCAAACGGCAGTGCGCCGGAAGCGGTAAGCGCCGACAATTCGCCTAATGAATGCCCGGCAACGGTGGACGGTCTCGCCTGAGGATACAGGTGAGTGAAAGTCTTCCAGACCGCGATGGAATGGACATAGAGGGCCGGCTGGGTGTTGAGGGTCTCGTTGAGCTCCTCCTCGCTTCCGTTCCAAATCAGCCCGGAGAGTGAAAAACCGAGGATGGCATCCGCCTCGTCAAAGGTTTCTTTGGCCACGCTGTAGGCTGCCGCCAGATCTTTCCCCATGCCAACGACCTGGGAGCCCTGTCCCGGAAATACGAACGCGGTGGATTGCAGGTTAAATTTCATAAGCCTCCGAAAATTGCGGGTTTAACGGTTAAACACAAACGGGCCGTGGAGGTCACGACCCGTTTTGCAGTCATGGATGGACAGGCTGCCTGTCACTGAATCACAGGCTGCTGCCCGTCGCTGCTAGGACTTCTTCTTTTCCTTCTTGATCTCGACAACTTCACGGCCTTCGTAAAATCCGCAATTCGCACAGACGGTGTGCGGCAGGCGCATCGAACCGCAGTTCGAGCAGGCGGTCAGGTTGCGGGGTTCCAGAGCATCGTGCGCGCGGCGCATATTGCGGCGGCTCTTGGAATGTTTGCGCTTTGGATGTGGGGGCATTTATCTTTCTCCTTAATAACTGTTGCACGAGCAGAGGAACTCCGCACCTGCGTAATTTTCAAATCAAGCGGGCAGATTATAGCGGTTGGAGTGAGGGGCGTCAAGTACGAGATTGTCCAAATGTCCGTGATAGACAGCCCATAACGGCATGTATGGGTCCACGTCTTAGAAAATAGCGCGTTCTATTCACTTTTTGTCCGAAAAACTGGATAACCACAGAACAGGTTCGAGAATGGTGTCACACCCCGGGAGAAGGAATTCCATGAAACTGAACCCACGCCCTGCCATACAGGGAAACGTCGTGATCGTCACGGGGGCCTCGTCCGGCATCGGAGAGGCAACCGCCAGGGAGTTTGCCAAAGCAGGGGCAATCACGGTCCTGGCAGCCCGGCGCGAAGGCCGTTTGAAACGCCTGGAAAGGGAAATCGAGGAAATGGGCGGAACCGCCTTAGCCGTCCCGACCGATCTGACCGACCCGGATCAAATCAGCCATCTCGTTCAAACCACGCTTGAAACTTTCGGGCAAATCGATGTTCTGGCGAACATCGCCGGCTGGGCGGTGTATGACTGGTTCGAGGAGCTTTCCGCCGAGGAGGTCCGCCAGGCCTACGATGTGAACATTATCGGACTGGCTGAATTGACCCGCCAGGTCATTCCAACGATGAAAGCACAGCGCTCCGGGACCATCCTGAATATGAGCTCGTACGTCAGCCGCATTTCCGTACCCCCTCTCACCGTCTATGCCAGCACAAAATATGCCGTGGAAGGATTGACGGATGGCTTGCGCCGAGCCCTGGCGCCCTGGGGGATCAGAGTGATCCGCATCCACCCGAGCTCAGTATCGGGAACGGAGTTCAACCAGCGCGTGATCCGCTCCGGAACGGTGAAATATAAACCCGTCCCGATCGGCCGGATCAGCCGGGAACGGCTGGCCCGTCACATTGTGGGATTGGTCGAACATCCCCGGCGTGCCCTGTTCATCAGCCGAATCTATGAGGTGCCTGTCCTGATCAACAAACTCTTTCCCGAGATCGTGGATGCGATCAGCTCATCCTGGGTGCGGCGGAAGAGGAAAAGAGAAATCCCATCCGCGGAAGAGGTTGCCGTTGTGGAGTACCAACGCGCCAACAGCCTGTGGCCGGTCGCAGGTTTGCTGCTGGCGCTGGCAATCGTATCCAGGTTCTGGCGGAAGAAGCAGCGGCAAGCCTAACAAGGACGAACGGTATGGAATATACAGTTGCGCTGGTGCAGGGACTCTATTTTTTCATCACCGGGGTCTGGCCTCTCGTCAGCATGAGAACATTCCTTATGGTCACCGGCCCAAAAACGGACCTGTGGCTGGTTAAGACCGTTGGAGTGATCCTGGCCGTGATCGGCCTGGTTCTGCTCTTCGCCTGGGCCACCGGCGCGGTCAACCCGCCCGTCATCGCGCTGGCAATCGGGGCGGGTCTTGGACTGACGATTGTTGAAATTATTTATGTCAGCAAGAAGGTTATCTCAGCGATCTATCTTGGAGATGCCGTGGTGGAGATCCTGCTGGCAATCTGGTGGGGGATCACTCTATTATCTGTTTGATCGGCTTTCCTGCTTTGTCCTCTGGGGTACAGCATTGGGTGTGGAGAGGGAACTGGGTGCATTCTCGTTTGCTCCCTCATCCACAGCCATCCCCAGGCGGTAGACCAACTCGCCGCCCAGCCAGGCAGTGACCAGGGCCAGGCCAAAACCCAGCAGGGACAGGATAAATGCAAAGGAGCTGGGCACATTGTTCGGGTCCTGGCTGCGGATCCACCAGCTGATGGCGAACAGAATAACGATCACCAGGTTGCCCAGCCCGTGCCAGCCGCCCACCGACTTGGCCCGCGTCCCGGAGCGGATACCCAGCCAGTCGAACAGACCGAAAACGGCGGCCAGAAGTCCCCCGACCAGCCCGGCCGCGATCATCCAATAGGAAACCACGAATAGATCCTGGTTGCCGGTGCTGGTGGCGATCAGGTCAAAGATCACGGCTGTGGCCAGCAATCCAAGGGGGAACACGACCAGCATGGGGTGCACGGGATGCCCAAGTACTTTAACCGGTCCTTTCATCTCTTTACCTCCATTCCTTTACACATAAGAACGAACTGCGATTCATGCAGTTATGTACCCCCGTGAGATTCCCCACTCCCTCCGCCTCCCATAGTAAAATTCACGGCATGGAAGTCCAGATCGCCGTCGCAAAAGTCAACAAATATGCCACATCAGAAAGCGGCGACACGCTCGAGATCGTGGAGCGGCCTAACGGGGGACTCTCCGTGGTTCTCGCCGACGGACAGACCTCCGGACGCGGGGCAAAAGCGGTCTCGCTGATGGTCGTACGCAAGGTGATCGGTCTGCTGGCGGAGGGTGTCCGGGACGGGGCCGCAGCCCGTGCCGCCTCCGACGCGCTGTTCACCGAGCGACAGGGACGGGTGATCTCCACCCTTAACATCGCCTCCGTGGACCTGCACAGCAACACGATTGTGCTTACACGCAACAATCCGGCGCCGATGTTCATCTGTCTCAACGACCGGATCGACAGGGTCGCTGAAGAAAGCATTCCCCTGGGAACATCCAGAAATGTACGGCCCGTAATCACCGAAATCGCCATCCAGCCCGGTCTGACGGTCATTATCTACACGGATGGCATCTCCCATGCAGGAGACCGGCGCGGCAACCCGATGAACGTCAGCGAGGTGGTCCGCGGCCTGATGGAGGACCAGGACCCCAACCCTCAAACCCTGGCGGATACGCTTCTGGCCCACGCGGTCCATCTCGATGAGAACCGCCCCGCCGATGACATCAGCGTCCTCGTGTTGAAAGTGACCTCGCGAACCGGCGATCATGTCCGGCGCTTGAGCGTCCGCCTGCCGATCGAAGGACATCTGTGAATCAAAGCTCGATCGCACGCCAGTGGAAGGCCACCTGGCGCGACACGCTGATCCTGCTCAAGGAGTTCAGGGCTCCTTTGTTCATATTCACCGTCGCGGTCGTGGGAGGCGGGCTGCTCTACGGGGCGATCGCAGACTGGGTAGGCGAACCCATCCAGAGTCCGAGCGAGGCGATTTTCATCGTCCTGACGGCCGCCTTCCTGCAGCCAGCCGGAGACTTCCCCCGATATTTCGGTCTGCAATTATTTCACTTTATGATGCCCGTGGTCGGGCTAATCATCCTCGCCCTCGGGCTGGCCGATTTTGGCAGCCTGCTGTTCAACCGGCGGGCGCGCAACAAGGAGTGGGAAATGGCCGTGGCCTCCACAATGAATAATCACATCGTCCTGGTCGGCCTGGGGCATCTGGGCTTCCGCATCGCCCAGCGACTGTATGAAATGGGAAAGAATGTTGCAGTGGTGGAGCTGAATGCATCCCAGCACACCGTCAGTGCCGCGCGGGAGATGGGGATCTGCATTATCGAGGAGGATGCGCGTAACGCCACGGCCCTGGAGGGGGCGAATATCAGGGACGCCCGGACCATCATCCTCGCCAGCCAGAACGATGCCATGAACCTGCAGATCGCCCTGAAGGCGCGCAGCCTCAACCCGAAGATCCAGGTGGTCATCCGCATCTTCGATGAGGACTTCGCCCACGCCCTGCAGGAACAGTTCGGCTTTGTGGCCCTGAGCGCGACCGAGATGGCAGCCCCGGTATTTGCCGCGGCAGCCGCCGGCGCCGACGTGACCAACCCCATCTCGATCGAATGGCAGCAGCTCAGCCTGGCGCGCCTGACCATTGCCGCCTCCTCACCGCTGGCAAGCAAGACGGTGGGCTATGTCGAAGACAACTATCATTTGAATATCATCCTGCTCCGCCATGACCACAGCTCCGAGATGCATCCGACCGATACGCGCCCGCTCAACGCAGGCGATACGCTCGCCGTTCTGGGCGGCCCGGAACAGCTGAGCAAATTAATGCAAGACAGCCAGTAATGGAGCCTCCAAGTACCCGGCCTTTGATCGGCGTGGTGGGTCCGTGCGGATCGGGGAAATCGACCCTCATTTCCGGGCTCGAGCGATCGGGCTATCGCTGCCGCCACATTGCCCAGGAGCACTCCTATGTCCCTGCCATGTGGCAGATCCTCTCCAAGCCAGATGTATTGATTTACCTGGATTCATCCTTCCCCGTCAGCACCGCCCGCCGCAAACTGGACTGGCAGGAAAAAGACCACCAGGAGCAGCTCCGCCGCCTGGCGCATGCCCGACAGCATGCTCACCTGTATATTGATACGGATGTGTTGACCCCTCAACAGGTCCTGGAACAGGCACTTAACTACCTGCAATCCTTATAAAGGAATTCTGGAATGAAAAGAATCGTTACATCCTGCCTCTGTCTTATTCTTATATCCTGTTCCATGAACCAACCGGCTGAAACACCCACACCTCTCCCCGACCTTTTCGATACACCCTGGGAAGACCGCTCCTTCTTCAAAAGCGGCTTGACCGCCTCGCAGCAAACTGTGCTGGAGGAATTGGAAGGCGCCAGCGTCTACCATATTGAGCTCAACATCGCCGATAACCTGCATACGATCACCGGCCGCGAGGATGTCCAATACACGAACACCGAAACAGCAGCCCTTAACGAAGTGCAGTTCCGTCTCTTTCCAAACATCCTGGGCGGAGATATGGACGTCTCAAACCTTGTAGTCGACGGCCAGAGTGTGACCCCGGACATGCAATTGAATGACAGCCTGCTGGTTGTCCCGCTCGCTTCCCCGCTTGAACCGGGCCAGAGCGTTGTCATTGGCATGGACTTTGCCGTGGACGTTCCGCAGGATGTTGAAACGAATTATGGCATGTTCTCCTTTTTCGAGGATGTCCTGGCCCTGGCCCATGCCTATCCCATGATCGCGGTCTATGACGAGGAAGGCTGGAACGCAGAGATCCCGGTCCAGCAGGGCGATATCACCTATGTGGATATGTCTTTTTACCTTCTCAAGATCAGTGCGCCGGGCGATGTAATCGTCGTGCCGTCCGGGAGAATGATCGACCGCGCAGAGGTGGGAGATAAACAATACATACATGTTGCAAACGGTCCGGCGCGCGACTTTCAGTTGACAGCCAGCCCGAACTATGTGGAAGTCTCCGAAACCTTTGGCGAGGTCACCGTCCGCAGTTACGCATTCGAAGAGACGGAGCCGGGCTCCCAGGCGGCACTCGACATAGCAGTTGATTCCCTTGAGCTGTTCAATTCCAAATATCCTCCCTATCCATATACGGAGCTCGATATCGTCGCCACGCCGACCCTGGCCGGCGGCATTGAATATCCCGGGTTGATCGTCGTGAATTCACAGCTCTACGAGACGAGCGATCCGGGGACGCGGCAAGCCCTGGAGGGTGTTGTTGCCCACGAAGTGGCGCACCAGTGGTTCTATAACCTGGTCGGGGATGACCAGCTGGATGACCCCTGGCTGGACGAAGCCCTGGCGCAATATCTGACCTATGAATATTTCGCGGACCAATATGGTCCGGGGGGAGAAGCGGGATTCCGATCCTCGCTGGAAGCGCGCTGGGAGCGGGTCGGGTTTGCCGATATCCCTATCGGACTGCCCGTAACCGAGTACGAAGAGATCGAATATGGCGCGATCGTGTACGGGCGCGGTCCCCTGTTCTTTATTGCCCTGCGGGATGAGATCGGGCAGGAAACCTTCGCTGGCTTTCTGAGGGATTATACGGAGCAGCTGTCCTGGGGGATCGCCACGCCCGAATTCCTGCAATCGCTCGCCGAACAGCATTGTTCCTGCGAGCTGGATGCTCTGTTCGATGAATGGGTATATCCATAAACCAAGGCCTTAGAACAGCTGATGCAGCCTGAAGAAAAGCAAACTGCGCACATGACCTACCCACACCCTACCATCCAGAGTATAATCAC
>DATAKV010000125.1:0-2403 GCA_036261375.1 Anaerolineales bacterium | reverse complement strand
AAGGTTTTCCTTCTTCCATCAGTCCTCTGTTTTTGTGATATCAAGGTATCCATTAAGGATGTATCGAGTATAGCATCTACAACGGGACATTAAATCATCAGGAGACAGGCTCGAGCCTGTCTCCTGATGTAGATCGTACTCTGTCAGGCTGTACCCTTCGGGTATGCTTCGCGCCAAGCCTGACCTGCTCGCTATGTTTTGTTAATGTCCGTTTCCCATGGGCTGCCCCGGCTGCTCCGGTCCGATGCGGAAGGGGCGCATCATCTCGTTGTCCTCGTGCTCGACGATGTGGCAGTGCCAGACGAACTGGCCGGGGGTGTCGAACCGGGCGCGCACGCGGGTGACCTGGCCAGGGTAGGCGATGACGGTATCCTTGAAGCCGGACTCCCAGGGCTCGGGCAGGGTGATATTCCCATCGAGCTGGATCGGCTCTTCCACCTCGCCCTCGTCGTCCAGGACAAGGCCTTCGCGGTTTACCACTTCGAAGACGACTTCGTGGACGTGCATGGGATGGGCATCGCCGGTGGTATTGTAGAACTCCCAGACCTCGGTGTCGCCAACGGCCGGATTCTCGGTGACCGGATCCATCCACAGGTATTCCACGGCGCTGCCGCCCTCGACCGTGCCCAGCAATGCCTCGACCGGGCCATCCAACATCTCACCGGTCGCATCCACTCCCATACCCATCTTTTCGATGAGCGAGAGCGGGCGGGTGATGGTCTCAGCAGGCAGGGGTATGATGGCAGGCAGCTGCAGGAACATGGGCGGGGTGGTCGGGTCGGGCGCAACCGACGGGATGACACGGAACTGCATAACCTGGCCGGTGCTCTGCGGATCTGCTGCTTCGAAATCCGTACCCGGGATCCCACCGCCGAACGGTTCGTCCGGTCCGAGGTTGCCCAGCACGTAGTCGCCGAGCGGGACGTTGGTAAAGTCGACGATCACGTCGGCGCGCTCGGCGAGGCCCATGAGCAGCAGACTGCCGTGGTTCGCGGTGAGGTTGACCGGCGCGGCCAGGAATCCGCCCTCGTTGCCGATCTGCCAGACTTCCACGCCCGGGATCTGGCTGAAGTCCAGGTACAGGAAGCGTGACTGGCATCCGTTCAGGAAGCGGAATCGATAGCGGCGCTGTTCGACCGTCTGGAACGGCCAGGTATTGCCGTTGACCATGATCATATTGCCAAAGAACTCGGGATTCCAGATCGGCGAGAATTGGGAGCCGTGCTCCATCTCTTCCTCGCCATTGTCTCCACTGCCGATGAAGGGTCCGACGATGCCGTCGAAGAATTCGCGGGTATCCGGGTAGAAAAGCGAGCCGTCGGTATTGAACGAGCGGTCCTGGACGGCGATGGGGATCTCGTAATAGGTTTTGTTGGGTGGGAATTTGTCGCCATCCTTCGGTGCGGGGCCGGGCAGGACGGCTGGGGTGCCAAAGCGGGTGTCGAGCACAGCGTCATCTCCATCGGGCCCGCCGCGGACGATGAAAAAGCCTGCCGGACCGGCATACACATTGAGGCGAGTCATCCCCAGCGCATGGTCGTGATACCAGATCGTCGAGGCCCGGTTCAGATTCGGATATTGGAAGGTGGCGAACCCGGGTCCCCAGGCGGCACCAAAGGTTGACGCTGCCTTGGAGGCGAAGAAGTCGTACCATGTCCCTTCGGTGGCATATCCATTGGGGATGTTATTGGCGGCGGGCAGGTACCAGGCTTCGGCATAGCCATCCGACTCGTCGCCGACGCCGACCGCACCGTGCACGTGGGTGACAATGGGGACGGGTCCGGTATAGGAGGCGGGTGTCTCCATGAAATGCGGGCGCGTGTCGCGGCCCATCATGCCTCCGGGAGGGTTGGCCCAGTGCAGGGTCTGGTCCACTGGCAGAAGGTGGGAGAGGTAGTTCCCGTTGGCATCCACCAGATCGTTGATCCACTTGACCCGGACCGGCCGGTTCCATTCCGCCTCGATGGTGAGCGAAGGAGCGTTGTGAAGGAGCAGCGGACGCCTGCTGCCCGCGCCGTTGACCGAGCCGTAGCCCCACACGGTGGTCATTGGCAGGCCGGCAGGCAGGATCTGCTGGGCGAACTGCTTCATCGAGATCTCGTAAGTATCGATGTTTTTCCCGCCCCTTTGCCTGATCGTCCCGGCCTTGGGCATGACCGGCGGAATAAGCAGGGGTGTCATAAATTTGGGCACGTCATGCGGGTTGAGTGTGCCGCCCGGGATCTGGGCCTGGGCACGCAAAGTGACCTTGCCGCGCGAAACGCCATACAACGAAAGGATGCCCGCTCCGCTCAATTTTAGAAAATCTCGTCTTGAAATCATAGGTCCTCCAGGTGTGATTTTTTTAAAATCAAAAAGATAAGTGGAAAAGGAAACCTGTATATTGGAGCAAATGTCCTCCTT
>DATAKV010000124.1:0-6273 GCA_036261375.1 Anaerolineales bacterium | reverse complement strand
AAGGCTCGCTGCAGCACGCCCAGCGGCTCTACATTTTCGACACGCATGGTCGGGTTAACGATGCGGCGCAGCATTTCCTTCGTCCCCCCGCCTGCCGGAATGACACCCGCGCCCAGCTCCACCAGGCCAATGTAGGTCTCCGCGGCAGCCACGACGCGTGAGCCATGCATCGTGATCTCGCAGCCGCCTCCCAGCGTAAGACCTGCGGGAGCCACAACGACCGGCTTCGGCGAATAACGCATGGCCATGTTCAACTCCTGCAGCTTGCGGACCGCGGAATCGAGCATATCCCACATTCCCTGCTGCGCGCCAACCACCATCATGAACAGGTTGGCGCCGGCGCTGAAGTTATCCGCTTCGTTGCCGATCACCAGCCCGTCGAAATCCGTTTCCATGCGCTGCATGGCTTCCATGGCCATGTTCATGATATCTTCATCCAGGGCGTTCATCTTGGTATGGAACTCGAGACAGGCCACACCGTCGCCCATGTCATGCAGCGTCGCTCCGGAATTCTGTGAGACCATTTTTTGTTGTTTCAGAACAACCATCGCTCCGGGCCGGCTGACCTGCACATACTTTTTCTGAGCCGCGTCGTAAACGCCGACTTTTTCGCCGTGCTCGTATTGATAGAAGGATTCGATGCCTGCGTTAAGCATCTTCTTCACCCAGTCCGCAGCAGGATAACTGGCAGCGTCCATCTTCTCCACGGTATCCTTCACACCGAGCATATCCCAGGTCTCGAAGGGACCGGCTTCATGCATGAACCCCCAGCGGACGGCGTCGTCGATCGGCTTCACCGTGTCGGCCACTTCAGGGATAATGGATGAGGCGTATTGGAAACCCTGATAGGTCAAGGCTTTGATTAAGTTGGCTGCTTTATCGTCCGCCTCCAGCAGGACTTTGAGCCGGTTTCCCAGCCCTTCCACTTCTTTCGCCGCTTTGACAGAGTCGAAGCGCGGCCTGGTAGGAGGAATGTGCTCCAGGGTGTTCAGATCCAGCGGCCAGAACTCCTTTTTGCCGTCTTCGCCGCGCACTTCCTTGTAAAAACCAACTCTGGTCTTGTTCCCCAGCCATTTGCGCTCAAGCATCGTGGACATCAATCGCACAGACGCTTCAGCCCTGAGATATTCCTGTCCCAGTATATCGTGGGGGATCAATGGGGCAAGGTTGCGGCCGACGTGGTCCCAGACGTCCAGCCCAACCAGATCGATCAGGCGGAAGGTGGCAGTCTTCGGTCGTCCAATCAATGGACCGGTGATGGCATCCACTTCATCGACAGTGTAACCGTTCTTCAGGATGTAATCCATGGCAAAGGAACCCGTCCCAAAGGCGACGCGGTTGCCGATGAAGTTCGGTGTGTCCTTGCACAGCACGATACCCTTGCCAAGCCGGTATTCACCGAACCAGGAAAAGAAATCCACCACTTGTTGATCGGTATCCTGGGTCGGGATGATCTCCAGCAGTTTCAAATAACGCGGCGGGTTGAAGAAATGGGTACCCATAAAGTGCCTGCGGAAGCCCTCCGAGCGGCCCTGCGCAATGGCAGAAACAGGAATACCCGATGTATTCGTGGTTATGATACCCGTGGGTTTGCGCACATCTTCGATCCGCGCCATCAGGTCCTGCTTGATCTTCAGGTTCTCGATGATGGCCTCGCAGACCCAATCCGCTTCGGCGACGGCTCCGAAATCATCTTCGAGATTTCCAAGCCTGACGAAGGTCTTCAATTCCGCAGACATTAAATTGGCTGGTTTGGCTTTCAGGCAGCGCTCCCAGCCTTCGTTGACAATCTTGTTGCGTGCATCGCGATCTCCCGCTGGAGCATCCTTCGGTACGATGTCCAACAGCGTCACAGGCACACCTGCGTTCGCCAGGTGTGCCGCGATCGCCGCGCCCATGGTACCCGAACCGATCACGACTGCTTTGTGGATGTGGTATTTCATATGTCCTCCGTCGGGGCGGGCCTTCCCGCCCTGGGCGGCAGGACGCCGCCCCTACGTGTTATCTCAATTCTTTCCCTGAATAACCCAGGATCTGCCTCGCCACGACGAGCCGGTTGATCTGACCGGTCCCCTCGTAAATGTCGGTAATCTTGGCGTCGCGGAACCATTTCTCGGCCAGGAATTCGCGGCTGTAGCCGAGCGGTCCAAGGATCTCGACAACTTTCTGCGTGATCTTCGTCCCCACATCCCCGGCCTTGACCTTGCTCATCGAGGCTTCGAGTGCATTCGATTTTTGGTTATCGGCCATCCAGACGGCCTTGATCACCATCAGCCAGGCAGACTTGAGCATGATCTCCATATCGATGACATCTCGTTCGATCGAGGTCAGCTTCTGGCGCGGCAGCCCATAGCGGATCTCGACGCCGTTCTCGGCCAGCTTTTCCTTCAGGAATTCCAGAGCGGCTCGCGCCACGCCCAGGCCGGAGGCAGCCACGAGCGGCCGGGTCGCATCGAACGTTGCCATTGCGCCCTTGAAGCCAGACGTAGTCTTCTCGACGGTTGGACTGCCGAGGATGTTGTCGTACGGGACTCGCGCGTCGACGAGGGAGATCGCCGCCGTGTCGCTGACCCGGATCCCCATCTTGCGCTCGAGCTTGGCTACCCGTACCCCTGGAGTCCCGGCTTCGATGACAAAGGCCCGCATCCCGGCCCGGCCCGCCGAGGGATCGATCGAAGCCCAGACCACGATAAAGCCTTTGCCCAGTTTTTCATATTCGGTGAACGCTTTATCTCCGGAGGTGACGAAGATCTTTTCGCCGTTGAGCACCCATTCTTTCGTATTCTCATCGAGCACGGCCCGCGTCCGGATCGAAGCAGTATCTGACCCGGCGCCGGCTTCGGTCATGCACATAGCCGCTAAGGTTGGTTTCTCCTCATTGAAGCGCGCCAGGAATTTTTCTTTCTGCTCGGGCGTTCCCGCCGCCTGGACAGCTGCCGCGCCCAACCCGCCGCCTGGAGTAAC
The DNA here is from genome assembly GCA_036261375.1 of Anaerolineales bacterium. GTDB lineage: Bacteria > Chloroflexota > Anaerolineae > Anaerolineales > Villigracilaceae > Defluviilinea. Next base: position 3,309 of record DATAKV010000124.1, on the reverse strand, counting down.
CAGGTACATTCCTACATCACCCCAGGCCAGCATCTCGATCTGGGATGCCAGCACCTGGTAGGCAATGGACGGGCGCCTTTCCTTTTGCTCACTGCCGTTGTCGCCGTGCCCATTCCCCTTTTGCTTGGGCGCCAGCGAGCCGGGACCCAGGGCTTTCATGGCGGTGTGCATAAATTCAATGTAATCCCAGGGGATCTCGTGCTCATGCTCATCGAAGTAGCGCGAGTGCGAGCGCATCATCTCTTCGGCAACGGTTCTCAACACAAATTGGGTTTGCTGCACCGGTTTGGGTGCTTCGAATTCGATTGGCATGGTTTCCTCCTATACAATCAAAAGGCCTGTAAACATGGCGAAGCCGCGTCCATTGCGCATCCACATCTCGACCGGATGCTCGCGGATATAGCCATGGCCGCCAAGGATCTGCACGGCCCGGTCGGTGACCATCATTGCCATGTCCGCTGCACCGGTGGCAGCCAGATAGGCTTCGATAAATGCATCATCCTTACCCTGATCCAGCTTCCATGCCGCTTCCCAGGTCAACAGGCGGCTGGCTTCGACCTCGGTCCGCATTTCGGCGAGCATGAAAGCGATGGCCTGCTTCTGGGCGATCTTGACGCCGAACGCCTCGCGTTCTCTGGCATAGTTCATGCTGTAGTCGAAGGCGGCATTCGCCACACCGACTGCAGCCGCAGCCGTAGCGACACGCATCGAGGCCAGGATCGGCTCGAAGTCATGGCCGGAAGCACCGCCGAGCCGGTTCGAGGCCGGGATCTTCACCGAGTCGAGCTTGATCCGGTACATAGGCAGCGCATTCAAACTCATCAGTTTTTCGCGCTCCTCACTGACGGTCAGACCGGCTGCGTTCCGCGGGACAACGAACCCCTGGGTCTTTCCGGCCAGGTTCGCGTACACGAGGATGGCTTCCGCATCCCTTGCGAAGGGGACGAATGCCTTTTCTCCGTTCAGGATGAATAGTTCCCCACTTTCATAGGCTGCAGTCTTCAGGCCGTTCGGGTCAAAGTCAAAGACATATTCGATGAGCGCCGCCGTGTAGGGCCTCCACTCGCCTTCGATCACTTTTGGCAGGTAGGTCTGTTTCTGTTCTTCACTGCCCGCCAGCAGGATCGGCGTTGCGAAAAGCGAGGGCGTCAGCACGGCCAGCGCACCGGCCAGGTCTCCAAAAGCCATCTCTTCGAGGGCCAGGACGCCGGTGACGGCGCTTCGTTCACCAAATCCCCCATAGGACTCGGGAACGGACGCCTGCAGCAGGCCGATCTCCCAGCCCTTCGTGACAAGCTTCGCAGGCAGGATCCCGCCTTCCTCAGCGTCACGCGCCCCGGCTCGAAGATCATGAACTGCGTATTTTCCCACCGCCTCCACCAGCATCTGTTGTTCTTCCGTCGGTTCGAATGAGTACATCTGCCCTCTCCTTTCCGGTATTACATGTTGACTCGAATATCGAGGTCCGCTTTTAATATTCTTCCCAGCTCCGCTATGATCGCATGTGCATCGCCCGCGTTTCGATAGCGGGCGGGCAATCCCATTTCCAGTTCGGCTGGATTGGTAATCTCGATCATGCCGTATTCATACAGATATTCGACATAGGCGCCCGTTTTCTCGATCACGAGCAGCTGGTTATAGCCGTTGGTCTCACCGTAGATCTCTGTACAGATTTCGGCAAGCGTATGCGGTTCGCCAAGCGCTTCGATCCCCTTGCTCATGCGGCGGAGAATATTATCCTTTGTGAGCCGGATCTGCGCCGGGAGGTCGGTGATCACATCGTTGTGGCCGTTCAGCACCAGCCGGGCATCCCTGGCCCAGGTCTGGAGGTGGGCAAGAGAGTCGAGATAATGATCCAGGCCGCTGTAGGGATTGATGGACTCTGGGGAAAGATGCGGCGTCACTCCCTCCACGACCATATCGCCGCAAAAGACAATATCGTCGAGTCGGAGGGCCACATGGCCGGGACAGTGCCCCGGCAGGTGGATGATCTCCACCGCGCCAAGCTTCATGCCGGCAGCTTCATACGTGAAATCCACAGGCACGGACTGATAAATGGCTTTCGTAAACCGGTAGATGCTGAGGAGCTGATCTCTCTGCTCTTCAGCCAGGCCGGTCTCGGCCAGGAAGTAGGCGAGCCGCTTGCTGATCAGCGCCAGCCTGGCCTCATGGTGGGCGACGGTTTGCACATCCAGCTCGTTGACGCCGATCATTGCCCGGGTCAGCGGCCTGAGCCTGGAAAGCCCGCCGTAATGGTCAATGTGAGCATGGGTCAACAGAATATGCGACAGGTCGGAAGGCTGCAGGCCGGCTAACTGAAGTCCTTCCAGCAGATGCTGGTGAGATGAGTCCATCCCAGAGCCGGCATCGATCAGGATGCAGAATTCATCCTTTTGAAGGACATAGACATACGCCCAAAAATGGGGGAAAACCTCGAGAGGCAGACGGTGGACCCTGGCTCCGCCTGATGATTCGAACGTGGCAAATGTCGGCTTGGCGGTCATTTGAGCAGGCCATTCAGGAGCAGATTCGAATACTGCTCGGCGATCTGGCGGATGGTCAGTGCGCCGTTCGGGCGGTACCACGTGATCGTCCAGTTCATGATGCCGAGGATAGCCCGGGCAGTCACCGCGACATCCTCGCAGGCGAAGCGCTTGGTTCGCACGCCGTCTTGGAGCACCTCGCGCCACAAAGCCTCAAATTTATCCCGGTTGGGAAGATGCCTGGCATGCTGACGCCCCTCCAGGGACCGATGTTCAAACAGCAGGACCGCAGACAGGTCCGTATTCTCCGCCAGGATCTGTAGATATTCGCAGATCATCTGCCGCAAGCGCTCGTCTGCCGGGAGATCCAGGCGGGCAAGGGGTGATATCCGTTCCAGCAGGAGCACGAGGGCGCGATCCAGAATCTCGAACAGGATCTCCTGTTTGGAGGTTACATGGTGGTACAGACTGGCCTTCTGCAGGTTGACGGCTTCGGCAATGTCCGCCATCGAAGCGCCATGAAATCCTTTCTGGCGAAAGACCTGTGCTGCAGCTTCCAAAATGTCATTTCGAGTCATAAACGCTCCCTACCGAACGGTCGGTAGCATTATATTACCTCCCTGTCATGCAGATGTCAAGATAACGTTGAGATGTTTTTCCTCAAAAGGTCATATCTTTGGATATATTCTTTGAATGACGAGGTGATTTCGTGGACTCTGTCCCTCAAAAATGCTATAATGAATTCATGGGAACCCCTCAATTATCACCTGAAAATATAGAACGGCCCGTTTCAGAAGAATATCCCACTCCTCGTCAAACAGAAACA
>DATAKV010000116.1:0-3315 GCA_036261375.1 Anaerolineales bacterium | reverse complement strand
CAATCAGCAGATTCGCCGGGTCAAAACTCCCCGTGAGCGCTCCCCAGGACAAGGCAAGGGCTACGTTCAGGAAGAAGTAGCTCATGGAATCCCTCCCAGCACGGCCTGGATATAGATCGACGGATTCATCAACTGTTCGCCCGCCTGCAGCGCAAACCTGAACATAGGTCCCGCGCCCAGACCAATCAACACCGTGATCGCGGCGAGAAAGGCAATCGGGTACAGCAATATGCGGGTGTTCATGCCACGCTCTTTTGTGGCTGCCAACTCCGGCGCCGGTTTCCAGAATGCATCTGTCCATAACTTAAGCATCGAGAAAAGTGTGAGGATGCTCACGCCCAGCGCAATCGCCACCAGGATGTACTGCCCGGTCTCCAGACCGGCTTGTACCAGACTCAGCTTGGCAAAGAAACCGGAGAGTGGTGGTATGCCAACTAACGACATGGCCGGGATGAGGAACAGCAAGGCCAGAATTGGCTGCGCCCGGTATAGCCCGCCCAATTTCCTCAGGTACGGTGTCCCCCCGAGTTGTTCCACCAAACCACTCACCAGGAAGAGGTTGGTCTTTGCTATGATGTGGTGGGCAGTATAGAACACTGAGCCCGCCAGCGCGAGCGGCGTGAATAATCCCAGACCCATGATCATATAGCCAATATGACTGATGATCAGAAAGGACAGCACACGCCGGAACTCCTTCTGCGCGGCAGCCCCGAGCACCCCGCTGATCATCGTCAGCGCCGCGATGACCAGGAGTAGACTATGGGTGTATCCGATATCCTGCAAGAAGATGAGGGTAAAGACCCGGATCAACGCGTAGACACCCACCTTCGTCAGCAGCCCTGCAAAGAGCGCCGAGACTGCGGCCGGCGGAGTGTGATAAGAGGCAGGCAACCAGAAGAACAGCGGGAAGACGGCTGCTTTGATCCCAAAAGCGACCATGAACAGCATCGCTACTGCCGTCACCAAGCCGGGAGACTGCGTGGGAGGATTCACAGAAAACTTTTGCGCCAGATCTGCCATATTGAGCGTGCCGGCCATTCCATAGAGTAGCCCCAGAGCCGAGAGGAACATTGCTGAGGAAACCAGGTTGAGCGCCACGTACTTGATCGCGCCTTCCATTTGACCGCGCTCGCCTCCCAGCGCCATAAATACGAAGGACGCCATCAGCATGACCTCGAACCACACGTACAGGTTGAACAGGTCGCCGGTCAGGAAGGCGCCGCACACACCCATCAACAGGAAATGATAAAGAGGATGGTAGCCAAACTGCTCCCGTTGCCGGTCGATACTGACCAAAGAGTAAACTGCGACTGCCATCCCAACGATGCCGGCTAAAAGAACCATTACCGCGCCGAAAAGGTCAGCCACCAGCGTGATGCCATATGGCGCCGGCCAGCTGCCCATCTGCGCTGCCTGGATTCCATTCTGGTGCACATCGAACACCAGTGCAATGGAGGAACCAAGCAATGCTCCTATTCCGATCAGGCTCACCAGCCGTTGTGTGCGCAGGGAATATCGAGAAAACAATGTGAGGATCCCTGTAAACAAAGGGATGATGATCGGTAAGAGCAGCAGGACATTCATAGCGGACTGCACATCATCTACGCATCTGTACTTTGCATCTGATCGAGGTCATCGGTGCCTACGCTGCGATACGTGCGAAACGCCAGTGCCAGCGCAAAGGCGGTAACCCCGAAGCTGATGACGATGGCTGTGAGTATGAGCGCCTGCGGCATCGGGTCGGCAAACGGCGGCTCAAGCACCGACTTATTCATAGCGATGACGGGCGCTCCCCCGCGCGTCAGCCTGGCGACAGTGAAGATCAGGAGGTTGGTGCCATGACTCATCAGAGATAGTCCAATGAGCAGCTTCAGCAGACTGCGCCGCAGGAGCATGTAGATCCCCGCTGCAAACAGCCCACCAATCACAAACGCCAATATGATTTCCATAACTTATTCAGCCTCCTCCAGTGCAAAAATGATCGATAAAGCCACGCCAATCACCAGCAGATATACACCCAGATCAAAGAGCACGGGAGTGCCCAGATCGACGGCGGGAAAGCCAGGCAGCCTAAGTGATCCCCATCTGCTTGTGAGGAAAGGCTCTCCGGCGAACAGACTCAGGACCCCGCTAACAAGGGCTGTCAAGAGGCCCGTGGCGATCAACACGTGCGTTTCCACGTGCAGCACCCGGCGGGCTTCCGCAACACCGAACGCGATCGAGAATAGTGCAAACGGAACCGCTGCCACCAGGCCGCCTGCAAACCCGCCGCCCGGTTCGTTGTGTCCCCGCCAGAATAGAAAGATGGAAAAGATCAACAGCAGAGGAGTTAGGTAGCGGACTGTCGTTCGAAGGATCAGGGATGTCATTCGGCGTTTCCTCCTTGATTATCTTTGGAATCGACCGAGAGTTTCAACAATACGTAGACCCCGATCGCAGCGATCCCCAGCACGGTGATCTCACCCATCGTATCGAACGCTCGAAAGTCCACGAGGATCACGTTGACGATGTTGCGCCCATGTCCCAACGGTAGAGCATTCTCTACAAAGAAATTTGAAATGCTCGGGTAAAACAAAACACCCGTTGCTGACAATACCAAGGCAGTCATTAGCCCACCCGCCAGCAGCGCGATCAATATATCCCGAGCCCTGGAACCCTTAGGGCTCAAGTGTGTAAACTGCGGCAGGTGGTAAAACGCCAGAACGAACAAGATAACCGTGAGCGATTCGATCAGGAATTGTGTCATCGCCAGGTCGGGCGCGCCGTACAGGATATAGATCAGGGAAACGCCATACCCGACGACTCCAAGCGATGCAACCGCCGCGAGTCGGGACTGAACAATGGTCGCCACCAGCGCCGCCGCAAGAATCAGGACGCCAAGGGCTACTTCATAAAAACGGATCTCGATCACACCTTCGGGAAAATTCCAGCCATCACGAGTGAACAGAGTAAAGCCAACCAGTCCTGTGGCGACGATCACGAGGGTCATGATGTAATAGCGCAGGTATCCGTTCTGCAAAAGGCGCGTGAGGCCGCGGGACAGCGCCTCCAATCCATTGAGTGCGCGGTCATACAGGAAGGAAGGTCCCCAGGGCCAGGCGAGACGTGCAAGCCCCGCACGAAGTAGATCGCGCGCTGCGAACAATCCGGCGCCGACCGCTACCGTCGCAACGCTCAGAAGGAACGCTGGATTCAAGCCGTGCCACAGCGCCAGCGCGACGTCGGTTGGCTCGCCAATCGCTGCGGAAGCCGCAGGGGTGATCAGCGGCGCACTGATGATGGCGGGAAAAATGCCAAAAAGCACACTCAGGCTTG
>DATAKV010000085.1:0-3924 GCA_036261375.1 Anaerolineales bacterium | reverse complement strand
GCGAACCTGAAAAGTCCGTGCCTGTTCAGGATGCTCAATGGCGGCGCGCTGGCTGCCGACTCCCATGGCGATGCCGACGCTCTGGGCAGCTTCGGCCAGCCGCAGGTTGATGGTTTCGGCATCGGCCGTGCCGCCGGTCATCGAGCTGATCAGGATCGGTGCAGCCAGTTGCTTGCCGAACAGGCTCAGGCTTGTGTCGACCCGGTCCAGGTCCAGCTCGGGCAGCGCCTCATGGACGAAGTGATATTTTTCCAATCCGGACGTCAATGCGGAGCGGACATCCTTCTCGAGATTGATCTTGATGTGGTCGGCTTTTCGCTGATCGATGGGCGCAACTTTTGGCATGGGGTAGTGTTCCTGTTGATGAAATCCCGCCTGGTCCTTGCGAAGCACCCTGGCGGGGTCGTGGGATGATTGAAAACCCTGGCTTGACACGGGTTCTTTCCCGAGTACAATAGCCACGACTAAATCCCGTGTGAATTCCACCGGAAACTCTAAAGGAGGCTGTTATGTCTGACACATACGAAGACGTAAAGGCAATTATCAAAGACCTGCTTGGTGCGGATGAGGCGAAGATCACGCCTGAGGCTCGTTTCAGGGAGGAGCTCGAAGCGGATTCCCTCGACCTCGTGGAGCTGATCATGGCTTTCGAAGATAAGTTCGGCGCTGAGATTTCGGACGAAGATGCTCAGAAGATCACAACAGTGGGCGACGCCGTCAGCTATATTGATTCGCACAAGTAAATTGTCTTGTGGATTATAACGTAGAGCCGTCCGTACGGACGGCTCTACGTATTTAAGCTCTGTATCAGCGGATGGCGGTGATTATCCCTCTGTGGTAGTTTCCCGGGTGGAGAAAGTGCTTTTGTTACGCAGCGAATCTTTTCGCTCGCAATGGCATTAGCTTAGGAGTGTTGGTATCTCTTCCGGGTGCTTCGCTACCTTGACGCCCGCGGCTTCCAGTGCCCGGATCTTATCTGCGGCTGTTCCGGCTCCGCCTTCGATGATCGCCCCGGCATGGCCCATGCGCTTGCCGGGAGGGGCCGTCTGCCCGGCGATAAAGGAAACGACAGGTTTGGTCATCCTGGCAGCGATAAATTCCGCTGCCCTATCTTCATCCGTGCCGCCGATCTCACCGATCAGAACAACTTTTTCGGTATGGGGATCGTACTCGAACATCTCCAGCACGTCGATGAAGTTGGTTCCGTTGACGGGGTCGCCGCCGATGCCGACACACGTGGAAGCGCCCATGCCCACCAGCTTCAGGGCATAAAGCACTTCATAGGTCAATGTGCCGGAGCGCGAGACCACGCCCACGTTGCCGGGGATGGCGATGTCACCAGGAATAATGCCGACTTTACTTTCACCGGGCGTCAGCATGCCGGGGCAGTTGGGTCCGACGAGCCGGACTTTCTTTTGATCGAGATAATTGCGGACCCGCATCATATCCTGGACTGGGACACCTTCGGTGATACAGACGATGAGCGGGATGCCGGCATCGGCTGCTTCGAACATCGCATCCGGGGCGAAGCGGGCCGGGACAAAGATCACCGAGCAGTTGGCGCCCGTGGCGTCGACGGCCAGCTTGACCGAATCGAAGACGGGGACCTTTCCGTCCAGGACCCATTCGCCGCCTTTGCCGGGGGTGACACCCGCGACCACATTGGTTCCATAAGCCACCATTTGGGTGGTGTGGAAGAGACCTTCGTTGCCTGTAATACCCTGCACCAGCAGGCGTGTATTCTTATTAATCAGAATGCTCATGGATTCCTTATCCCTTTGCTGCTGCAACTGCTTTTCGAGCGGCGTCTGCCAGAGTTTCGGCGGTGATCATGTTTGCGTTCTCGAGCAGTTTTCGGCCTTCCTCGGCGTTCGTCCCCACCAGGCGGATGACCATGGGTACTTTCGGCTTGACGTCCTCCATGGCGGCCAGAATACCGCGGGCGACTTCATCGCCGCGGGTGATGCCGCCAAAGATGTTGAAGAGGACCGCTTTCACGTTCGGGTCGGAGAGAATGATGCGCATCGCCGCGGCAACCTTTTCAGCCCCCGCGCCGCCGCCGATGTCGAGGAAGTTGGCGGGCTCGCCTCCGAACAGCTTGACGATGTCCATGCTGGTCATGGCCAGGCCGGCGCCATTGACCATGCAGCCGATGTTGCCGTCCAGCTTAATAAACGAAAGGCCGTGACGGCGAGCTTCCGTTTCGGCAGGGGCTTCCTCGTCGATATCGCGCATCTCCGAAAGCTTGCTGTGCCGGAACAGAGCGTTGTCGTCAAGGATCATCTTGCCGTCGAGGGCGACCAGGCGTTTATCCCTGGTAATGACAAGGGGATTGATCTCGGCCAGCGTGGCATCGGTTTCCAGATACGCCTGCCACAGGCCTGCTGCAATTTTGCTGAAATCGCGCCAAAGCTCACGCGGCAGGTCGATCGAGGCGGCTATATCACGTGCCTGATAGTCGCGCAGACCCAGCAGGGGATCGATGTGTACCTTGATGATCTTTTCCGGAGTGGTCGCTGCCACTTCTTCAATGTCGATCCCGCCCGCTGCCGAGGCGATCATGACCGGTTTTTTCGCGGCGCGGTCGTTCGTGATCGAAAAATAGATCTCATGCTCGATGGCAGCCGCTTCGTCTACAAGCACCTTGCGGACCGGCAGGCCCTTGATGTGCATCGCCAGGATCTGACCGGCAAACTCAGCGGCTTCATGGGCATTCTTTGCGACCTTTATGCCCCCTGCCTTACCGCGCCCCCCGACCAGTACCTGCGATTTAATAACAACGCGGCCACCCAGTTCCTCGGCGATGTGCTTCGCCTCTTCTGCGGTAGCCGCCACCCGTCCCTTGGGGATGGGAATTCCATATTTCGAAAAAATGGCTTTCGATTGGTACTCATGAAGTTTCATGTATCATCCCTTGTCATTCAAGTGTTTGAGCAAGGCGATTATACCACCCGGTATTTTGGTCCATAATTCGCTGATCGAAGAAGGAATCAATGGATGTTGCCCGGTAGTTGAAGGGTAATTGCAATGTGTCACCAGCGGCGTTTTCATTATAATTTTCCCCACGTGAGGAAAGGAACGACGCATGCAAAGACGCAACATTTTGCTTACCTCTATTATGTTGGCTCTCCTGCTCTCCGGCTGCGGGAGTGGTTTGCGAGCGGCACCCTACGTCCGCATTGGATGGAACGGTGAGCCTGATACTCTCAACCCGGGCATGGCACAGCTCAATGAGTCCTTCAGTATTTTCAGCCTGATCTACGACACCCTGTATATCCTGAACCTTGACGGAAGCTACAGCCTGTCCCTGGCCGAGAGCGTGGATGTGTCAGAAGATGGAAAGGTCTGGACGTTTAACATCCGGGAAGGTGTGGAATTCAGCGATGGCAGACCGCTGACCGCTGGAGATGTTGCCTTTTCATTCAACTTGTATTCGAACGCAGAAGAATTTGTGTTCATGCCGGGGTATACGACCTATTTTGAGAGTGTGGAAGCCACGCCTGCAAATGAAGTGGTGATTACCCTTACGGAAGCTATCCCCAATATGGAAAGCCAGCTCTATGCACTGTATGTGCTGCCAAGGCATATCTGGGAAAACATCGAGCATCCAACGACGCTCGATCTGCCGATCAGCCAGTCTGTGGGAAGCGGTCCATTCAAGCTGGTGGAATATGAACCGGGCCAGTTCATTCGCCTGGAATCCCGCAGTGGCCATTATTTGTATTCGCCAAAGGTCGGGGGCGTTGAGTTCAGGATCTACACCGATATTTCCTCCATGATCCAGGACTTTTCCAACAAGCAGCTGGATGTCATATCCAGCCTGCCCGTGGACGCAGTGTCCGCGCTGGAGGGGATGAGCGGCGTACAGGTGGTGGCAGGACCGCCGGTGGCACCGTCTGTCTCAGATATTATCTTCAACCAGGT
>DATAKV010000077.1:0-1785 GCA_036261375.1 Anaerolineales bacterium | reverse complement strand
CGACTTCCACGGCTCCCTGCCCCCGGCGCACCGGCGCATGGTGGACGAAGTATCCTACGGGGCAGTGACCAAAGTCCTGATCCAGTATAAACAGCGCTTCTGGAAGGCGCAAGGCTGGAACGGGCGGCTCGCCACAGACGCGCCCATTGTCCTGACCTGGCACGCCACCAGCCACGTCGAGAGCGAGGACGGGATTCTGACCGTCTACACCGGCGGCGATTCGGCGGCCCGGCTGGCAGCGCTTTCGGACGAGGAGCGCATTCATCTGTCGGTGGGGGAGATCGAGAAGCTCTTCCCTGGCTCTTCGGACCAGATCGAGCATACCGCCACGGTGGCCTGGCCAAACGAAGAGTACACCCTCGGCTCCTACATGGCGCTCGCCCCCGGCCAGGTGACCGCCCACTGGGAAACGTTGATGAAGCCTGCCGGCCGCCTGTTCTTTGCCGGCGAGCACGCTACCCCCATCCAGGGCTTCATGGAAGGCGCCGTTGAAAGCGGTCAACGCGTGGCCTCTGTCATTGCCTCGGCGTAGGAAGCCGGGGTTGCGACGAGGGCGTTAGCCCGACGACCGCGAAGCGTACCTTCAGGTAAGCAATCTCCTAATTCCAAGAGTTGTTTCTGCAAGCGGAGGAGCATTTTGAACCATGAGATTGCTTCGCTCCGCTCGCAATGACATAAGAGAATCTATGACTGAAAAGAGTCGCAGCTTCTGGGCCGGGGTCCGCTCCGAGATCCCGCTCCTGATCGGGGTCTTTCCCTTTGGATTGATCTACGGCGCCCTGGCCATCAACTCCGGCCTGCCGCCTCTCGCCGCCCAGCTCATGTCGTCGATCGTGTTTGCCGGGTCGTCGCAGTTCATCGCCGCCCAGCTCTTCCACGAGTCCGCGCCGGGACTGGTGATCGTGCTGACCATCGCGGTCGTCAACCTGCGCCACATGCTCTATTCGGCCTCGCTCGCCCCTTTCGTCTCCCGCCTGTCGATGGGCTGGAAGGCCCTGCTGAGCTACCTGCTGACCGACGAAGCCTATGCTCCGACGATCCTTCACTATGAGAAGGAAGGGACAGACCGCACCGGCCACTGGTTCTTCCTGGGCGCCGGCCTGTCTCTGTGGTCCACCTGGCAGGTGACCACCGGCCTGGGCATCCTGCTCGGCTCGGCCATCCCGGATTCGTGGTCGCTGGATTTCGCCCTGCCGCTGACGTTCATCGCCATGGTCGTCCCTGCCCTGAAGAACCGACCGGCGGTTGCCGCGGCCCTCTCGGCCGGCGTTACTGCTTTGCTGGCGTATTCACTGCCATATCGGTTGGGCCTGATCCTCGCCGCACTGGTGGGCATTGCGGTTGGGACACTCCTGGAAGGAAAGAGAGGTGACAGTCACCTTTAAGGTGACTGTCACCTGGGAATGCCTATGAACCTCTGGCTGGTCCTGTTATTGGGCGGATTGATCACGTTCCTGATCCGCTTCTCGTTCATCTACCTGTTTGGGAAGTTCCACATCCCGGAAGGGGTGCGGCGGGCGCTGCATTACGTCCCCCCGGCGGTGCTCTCGGCCATCGTGTTCCCGGAGCTGTTCCTGCGGGAAAATGGGCTGGATCTCTCCCTCGGCAACGAGCGCCTGCTGGCCGGCCTGTTCGCCATCGCCGTGGCCTGGTTCAGCCGGAACACCCTGGTCACCATCCTGGCCGGCATGGCGGCGTTGTTCCTGTTGCAGTGGGTGTTCTAGAAAATAGAAGCCCCCTCCTACAGGGACAAGGAGACCTTGTCCCTACCGTGTCTCCGTGTCT
>DATAKV010000069.1:0-6360 GCA_036261375.1 Anaerolineales bacterium | reverse complement strand
GCCAGAAATGCGACCGCAGCAAACAGGACGGTGAAGGACATCATTGTGGCTCCTTTGAACTGTTGTTTTTCCGATGTTACTCTTCTCTGTCTCGCAAAAAATGGCAGGAAGGGTCAATGGCTCTCCATTCCCCGTCAATATCGGCTATATCTTATCCAGCTGCATGCGCATGGCCTGCACCAGGTTTTCCGGGACGCCGATGTCGAGGAAGCGCGCCCCCGGAAGATGCAGCCCCTCGACCCTGAGCCCATCCCGGATGGCCGCGTTGATCACATGTCCCATGTAGACTTCCGTCCGGGACGCGGCGTAGGCCTCTTTCCCCTCCAGATCAGACAGGTATTTGTGCAGAAATTGGGTGAAGGACGGGGTCCAGGCGGCGATCGTCCAGGTGAAGCGCAGGTCGCTGTCCGGCGGCTTGACCAGGATCTCGTGAATGCGTCCCTGGTCGTCGAAGATAATCGGGTCGCACAGGTGCGGCTGGTCGGTGGGAAAAAGACCGAGCGCCAGGTCGGCGCGGGTCTCCTCCAGGTGAGCGACCAGGCGCGGGAAGGCATCCTGGGGATCGATCAGGATGTCCGGAAAGCCAAACACGATGGTGGCCTCCCGGACGAAATCATAGGCCTGGTCAATCGTGTAGGGAGCGCCGTGCGGCAGGCGCATGATCTGGTAGCTGAGAGTTAGACCTAGGGAGCTTCCGTCCCCGAAGTACTCCGGGATATCCCACTTACCCTTGCGGATGACGATATGGACCCGTCGGGCTCCGGCGCGGCGGTAGTGCTCGAGCATGTATTGTCCCACCGGCTTGGGTCGAACGCTTTTGCCATCCGCTGTGCTCTGGAAACCGACCGGGAAGAGCTCCTTGCTGCAGGGCAGGGGTGCGATGCGCGTCGCTTTGCCCGCGGCCGGGAAGAGACCGACGATTTCACGACTCGGCAGGGTCATAACGCCGTCTCCCTTCGAATTAAGTGCAGGGACTGGATCCTCATGAACGTGATTGTACCTGAGGGATTTCCCCTTCTTTGCGGGTAGTATTCTAGAACTCCCCCGGCGCGCACTGCAGGCAGACCAGCCCTTCCGAGCGCCACATCTCCACCACCCGGCTGCGGTCTTCAACAACAAATAGTATCTTACTCTTGTCCAACCCCCGCAGGATCTCACGCTTGACGACATCGTCGGGGCGGAAGTCTTCGTCCGGGCGGAGCAGCAGCTCGTTGTAGTTCACGCCCTGCCGGGCCAGCCATTCCACGGTCTCCGGGCGATTCTTTTCGCTGCGCCCGGAACAAAGAACGATATGTATTCCAGAAGCATACAAAAGATTGCACAGCCGGACCATCGAGTGGATGGCCTTATCCTGGGCCATGCCGGCGGTGAAGGCATTCCAGTTCTTCGGTTTTCGTTTGATGTGATGCAGGCGTTCCGAGATATCTGCGAGGGTGCCGTCGATGTCGAAGATCACGATTTCTTCGGACAAGGGGGTGTCTCCTGTTTAGTGTCATTACCCCGGCTGTGAGCGCCTCTGGTACCATCCCGCTTTGCGGGACTTTCGCCGGGGCAATGACAATTAAGGGTTTAAACGACGCTCTCGGCCACGTGTTCCCCATACTCAAGCAGCGATTTGACCATTTCCTGCGAGCGGCCTTCGGCATAGACGCGCAGGACCGGCTCCGTGCCCGAGGGACGGATGAGCAGCCACGAATCGTCGGACATGATGTATTTAACGCCATCTCGCTGGCTGATCTCGGATACTTTCTCGCCTCCGATCTCGGCCGGGGCCTGCTTGGTCAGGAACTCGGTCATCTCGGCCTTGGCAACCGGGCGGCTGAGGCGCAGGTCGGTGCGCTCGTAGAAGGCCGGGCCGACGTCTTTAAGCAGCTCCTCGACCAGGCGGTTGAGCGTCTTGCCCGATTCGGCGATCAGCTCGACCAGCAGCAGGCCCATCGCTGGACCGTCACCCTCCGGGATGTGGCCCTTGAACGAAATGCCGCCCGATTCTTCGCCACCGATCAGCACATCCTCGCTCATCATGTAATCGGCGATGTGGTTGAAGCCGACAGGGGTTTCATATAATTTGAGACCGTAGCGCGTTGCCAGCCGGTCGATCATGCGCGTCGTCGACACGGTCCGCACGACCGCGCCGGTCCAGCCGCGTTTTTCGACGAGGTATTTCAGCGCCAGGCCCATGATCTTGTGCGGGTCGACGAACGTGCCGCGCTCGTCCATGGCGCCGATGCGGTCGGCGTCGCCGTCTGTGACCACGCCGAAGTTGCCCATCCCTGAGCTGACGGCGGAGGCCAGGGCGTTGAGATTTTTGGCGATCGGCTCGGGGTGGACGCTGCCGAAGCCGGGGTTCATCTCGCCACGGATCTCGGCGACCTCACAGCCCGTCCCCTGCAAAAACGACTTGATCACGCCGCGTCCCGAGCCGTACATGGCATCCACGACGAAGCGCTGGGGATTGTCGGAGATGATGTCGGTGTTAATCAATTTGCGCAGGTGGTCGAAATAGGCAGGCAGGGGATTGAATTTCTGGATCAGGTTCGCCTCGCGGGCGATCTTAAAGTCCATGGTATTGGGACCGCGTGCCTGCAGCTCGTTGTCGTTGATATAGACTTCCACGCGGCGGCACTGTTCGGGCAGGGCCGAGCCGCCGAACGCGCCCTTGAGCTTGACGCCGTTGTAGCGCGGCGCGTTGTGCGAGGCAGTGATCATCACTCCGGCGATGGCACACTGGTTCTTGACGGCATATGAAATGGCCGGCGTGGGCGCATCCGAGTTGGCGAGCAGGACCGTGAAGCCGTTCCCGGCCAGCACGCGGGCCACTTCGCCGGCATAGCGGTCGGAGAGGAAGCGCGTATCGAACCCGACCACGATCTTCTTCGGGTCGGGTTTGGGTCCGCCGTTGCCGGATTTATCCCAGTGGTCGGAGGCGACCGCGTCGGCGATGGCCTGGGCGACCATGCGCAGGTTGCTGAAGGTAAACGTGTCTGAGATGACGGCTCTCCAGCCGTCTGTTCCAAAATGAATGGGCATGTTCTTTCCTTATCGATGGTGGATTGTTATGGAGTGGCTGTCGATGACGTGGGCGACGGCTGCCAGTCGGCGACCGGCGTGGCGGTCTGCAGGACGGACTGGATCATCCAGCCTTCCACGCGGCGGTCACTGACCTGTGCAACGACGTGCACCCAGATCACATTATTGACTTCCTGGAGATCGTTCGGGACGATGGTGACGGTCGCGCCGTTGCCGAGTGTGGCGAGCACCTGTCCGCCGGGCCGCTCGCGGATGAACGCGCCGCCGCCTTCCGAAGCGCGGATCAGGGCGATGATCGCGGTCGGCTCGGCAGTGACTGTGGCAGTCGCGGTTTCGGTGGCAGGCAGGGTAGCGGGCGAGGTCCGCGTGGCTGCTGCGGTCCGTGACGGGGCGGAGGTGGCCGCGGCAATAACCGCGGTCGCTTCCTCGACGGGCAATGGCTCGCTGGAGTCAGGTGTGATGGAGGATGATGCCGCAAGGATGGTCGTCGGTACCGGCGTCGCGAGACCCGTCTGTTCCATGGCCCAGCGTCCAAGGCCGGTCAGGGATGTGATCACTCCCAGAAGAACAATAAACATGATTGCGGTGAAGACGATCCCGCCCGCGGTGCCTGGGAAAAAGCGCATGAGGAACAGCGAGAGGATGCCGAAGAGGGTCGCCCAGGTGAGGTGGACGAGGAAGACGTACAGGGCCTGCGGCCAGATCTCATCCAGGCCGATGCCGCTGCCTAACCCAAACCCCGCGGCACACAAGGGCAGAAACAGACCATAGGTGAGCAGCGCGCTCGGCAAATAGGGTCGTTCCTCCGAGCGGACGAAGGAGATGGTCAGGATGATCGCGCCGATCGTAACCGTAAAGATATCGGGCCACCACAGGCGGCTGTGGATGAATGCTTCATTGAAGACGCGCGGCTCGGCGATGCGCGAGGCAAAGCCCGCCAGCCAGCCGCTCAGGAAGATGATCACGGCGCTGATGGATAGCGCCACCAGAGTCTGCAGGAAGAGGCGCGCCGAGCCGGCAATGGTAGCAAGCGGCAGGCCGATCCAGGGAGTCATCAGCGGCGCGACGAGAATGCCGAAGATGAGCAGAGCCTGCGAATCCAGAAAGTATCCCAGTCCCAGGATCACACCGCTCACCAGCGAGAAGACGAACAGCTCGTAAGATGGATAGGCACGGCGGACAAGATGCGAGAAGAGCGCGGCGCGTCCCGCTTCATCGCTGGGGAAGGAGGTACGGCGCTGGGCGCGTCGTCTGCGGGCGCGGGCAGAGACAAATTCCTCAGACGGCTCTGGAGTGGGCTGTGGGGTAGGTTCGGAATAATCCATGGATGCTTTTATTATACAGGCAACAAGCCGGGGATGGAAATTGGTTGTGCCCTGCTGCAGGGAGGAAGTATGTACCTGTTTTGGACGTGAGATAAGTAACATCATTACCCTGTACAGCGTTTTCCGTTCTTCTTTGTGGTATATTTCACAATTGAAGCAGGAGCATTTCTACTTGGAGGTGGACATGTGTTGGAGCTTCTTTTAACGGCTCCGGCCTGACGAGTGGAGAGTCCTTATCATGGAAAGCGTGATCTACGGATTGTTTCTGGCGGGGGCGATCTTCTTTGCCTATCGTGCGATCGTATCCAAGAAGATTTTGTCGGCGACCATTTACCTGGCTTGCATCAGCGCGCTTGTATCCGCGGTGCTCTATATGCTCGGCGCGGCGCAGGTCGCCGTGATGGAACTGTCGGTCGGCGCGGGACTGGTGACGGTGCTGCTCGTGTACGCGGTCAGTGTGGTGGGCGACGATGCCCTCGACCCGCCGTCGGTCATCCCGAAGCCGCTCGCCTTCGGGCTGGTGGGCCTGGTGGCGATCCTGCTGGGCGGGATGGCGTTCCCGGCCATCCCCGCCTATTTCGAGCGAGGGTCGATGACTCTGGCCGTCTCGCTCTGGGAAAGCCGCGTGCTCGATGTGTGGATCCAGATCGTGCTGATCTTTTCCGGCGTGATGGGAGTGCTGGGTCTGCTCTCGGAAAAAACGCCCGGGCAGTCACAGGAGGCACACCCGTGAACATCACTCCACTGAATGTTGTGCTCTTTGGCGTGGTCGCTTTGCTGGCGGTCGGGTTTTATGGTCTGCTCATCACCCGCAACTTGATCAAAGTGGTGATGGTGCTGCAGATCCTGATCAAGGCCGCCATCCTGGCCCTGGTGCTTGCCGGGAAGCTGGGCGGCAACCCCGGGCTGGGACAATCCACTGCCGCGACGGTGATCGTGGCCGATACGATCGTCGCCGTAGTGGGACTGGCGCTGGCCGTGCAGGTCCGCCGCCGCTTTGGCACGCTCGACGTGCCCAAGATCTCCACACTGCGAGGCTGACATGCTTGTTTTCCTTGTGCTGCTAGTCATCCTGTTCCCGTGGCTGGGCTCGCTGGCCGTCTGGCTGGCCGGGAACCCTCGCCCGGGACTCCAGCATCGTCTCGCGGTGGTATTCAGCGTGTGTACTGCCATTGCATCCCTGGCGCTGATCCCCTACGCTTCGAGTGAGACCTCTGTCGTGATCCTGCTCCCGCTGGGCGAGTCGTTCGGTGAGCTGGTCATCGTCCCGGATGGGCTTGCCGTTTCGCTGACCGCGATCGCGGCCGTGATCGGCTCACTGGCAGTGATCTTCTCTGTCGATTACATGCGCGGCGACGCCCAGCTCGGACGGTATTACTTCCTGGTGCTCTTCTTTATCGGCGCAATGACCGGATTGGTGCTGAGCGGCAACCTGCTGTTCACCTTCTTCTTCTGGGAGATCACCGCCCTGTGTTCGTACGGCTTGATCTCCTTTTACAACGACGATCCGAAAGCTGTGGCAGGAGGCATGAAGGCCTTGATTATCACCCAGGTTGGCGGGGTGGGTCTGCTGGTTGGAACCCTGATCGCCTACTCGACGCTGGGAAGCTTCCAGGTCCATGATCTGCTGTCGAAGGCCTCGACACTTCCCGCTGCTTCTCTGACCTGGATCGCCTTCAGCTTCCTGGTGGCGGCGGCGGCCAAGTCGGCACAGTTCCCGTTCCATACCTGGCTGCCGGATGCGATGGAAGCGCCGACCCCGGTCAGCGCGCTGATCCATGCCGCGACCATGGTCAATGCGGGCATTTACCTGCTGGCGCGGTTTTACCCGGCGTTCGAACCGGTGTCCGGCTGGACGACCGCCGTACTGCTCGTCGGGTTGATCTCCGCTTTGATATCGGCGCTCTCCGCAATGATCGCGACCGACCTGAAGCGCGTGCTGGCCTATTCGACGGTCAGCCAACTGGGGTATATGGTATTCGCCATCGGCGCGGGCGGCGTGTTC
>DATAKV010000054.1:0-4843 GCA_036261375.1 Anaerolineales bacterium | reverse complement strand
TGACTTGGGATCGGCCGACCAGGAGGCAATACCTATAAAGCCGCGTGCTTTGAATTCTCCGCTCAACGCCGCGTGGATCGCCATGCCGCTTCCCTGGGAAAACCCGGCCATGATGACCCGCTGGTGATCGACCGAATAGTCCTGTGAAACCTGTGCATGATAAAAGTGAAGGTCGTCCATGGCCTGTACAGGATCGTCCCAGCAGTAGGAACCGGGGAACAACGGCTGCGTGGACTGCGCCAAAAGCACCAGCCAGCCCTTCTGACGTGCGGTTTCCCACTCGGCCCGGTTCGATTCCTTGTACCCGTTGCGGCCGTGGAGGAAAATTACCAGGGGATAGGGGTCACGGGCCGGCCCATCGGGCGGGAGAACGGCATACTCTCGCTTGATATATTGACGCGCCTGTTCATATTTTTTCTGCGACTCGGTCACCAGCTGCTTGAACCCAGGCAGTTCGCGCACACTGTTTAGATCTGGGTCGTCGAATACATCGCTCCGCCACCAGAGACCGGATTCGAGTCCCGCCCGGAATACGGACAGTGTATCGTCGGTGCGTCCATCCAGGCTCAACAGGCACATCCGCCAGTACGTTGTGCGTGCGGCCTGCTCGGGAAATCGATCGACGTGCTGTCGGATCATCTGCTCTGCCTCGGCAAACTTGGCCTGGTTATAAAGCTGTACCAGCTGTTCGGTCACTTCCTGAAAAGTTATCCGCTGCATTCGTCTCCAAACTCTTCATCTTCGGGCTTCGCCCTCCGCTCAGGGTAAACAAAAACGCCTCGTCCCAAAAGAGGACGAAGCGCTGCTCCGCGGTACCACCTCAATTCGTTTCTTAACCACGAAGGTCACAAAGGATTAAGAAACGCTCTTTGACCGGCCAACACCAGCCCATGCTGTAACGGGCATTCCCGTGACGTTCTACTCGGCAAGCCTTTCTTCGTCAATCAATCCAGGCGACTTCGGCGCTGTTTCCCTGTGGATGCTTCCACCATGTGCATCCTTCTCTATCAGGCTCCCAAACGCGTTCTACTCCTGAATGATTGGGATTATACGCGCCGGGGAAGGGAGAGTCAAGAAACAGAAGGAAGTATACTTCTACCGCAAAATCCATCCGTTCCTGTTATAAGCGGCGTACCGAAATTTCCAGAAACAGCATTATTTGATTAAGTATGTTTTAATAGGCGTTCGATAGACTTAGTGTGATTAAAGCGGGGGGCACACTTCCAGCTCATTGCTGCCTTCCCACTTCTCCTTAAGCTGCTTGCATCTCAAGCCATGAACATGGCAATTGCAGATTATCAGTGACGTTTCCGGAGGACACAATGGTTTTTCATGCCAGGCGCTCTAAGCGTATGGATGTACAAAAGACAAACAAGTTTCTTCATTTCTCATTGACTCTTTTCCTGGTTATTCTTGTTTCACCTCTGGCAAGCTGTGCGCCATCTACTGAGATTACACCGGAGCCGAAGGCTATTGTGGTGACAGTTGCAAGCTCCACACAAGTCATAGAAATCCCCGGTTCGACGGCGACTCCCAGCCTCACACCCACACCCACAATTATTACTCTAACATTTGCTCCGGAGGCGGATGCCTGGGTGGACGAAGACGAGCCGGACGATAATGAAGGAGATGATGAACATCTGAGGGTTGACGGAGAAAGCGGCACGACCCAGGAAGCGTACATCCGCTTTTCCATAGCAGGCATCTCCGGAACGGTCCAGAGCGCAGCGCTGCGTGTGTATTCCGGAAGTGATGAGAGTACCGACAACGGTCCGGCGATCTACCTGATTGAGTCTGACTGGGACGAGGCTGAGATCACCTGGAACACGCGCCCGGCCCGCACCAGCAATGCGTTGGATAACAAACGGGAGATCAGCGAAGAGACCTGGGTGGAATACAACGTTACCTCGCAATTGACAGGGGATGGAACATACAGCTTTGCGCTGACCAGGGACAGCAGCGATGGGATCGAATTTTCCTCGCGCGAGGGAGAACATCCTCCGGAGCTGGTCGTCACCTTCCATAATGGATCTCCACCTACTGCGACGCCCACCCTGCCGCCGGATGCAGCCGTCCTGGTCGGGGCCGGTGATATCGCAGCTTGTGATAATGAAAATGATGAAATGACCGCCCAGCTGCTGGATGCCATTCCGGGTACGGTCTTCACAACAGGGGACAATGTTTATGACGACGGCACTCCTGAGGAATTCATGGAATGCTATGAGCCTAGCTGGGGCCGTCACAAGGACCGGACCAAGCCGGTCCCTGGCGATCATGACTACGAGTACGAAGATGGCTCCGGCTACCATGAATACTTCAACGATATCCCTCCCTACTACGCGTATGACCTGGGCAGCTGGCGAATTTATGCCTTGAACACGGAGGAGGATCTTTCAGTCGATAGTGAGCAGGTCGCCTGGCTGCAGGAAGACCTGGCAGCAAACCCCAGGCAGTGTGTCCTGGCCTACTGGCATGAGCCGCGCTGGTCTTCGGGGGTCGAGCATGGCAGCTACGATGAATATCAGGAGTTGTGGGAGATCCTGTATGAAGCTGGCGCCGAGTTGGTGATCCACGGCGATGAGCACAATTACGAGCGTTTCGCCGAGATGGATGCCGTCGGTTCACCATCCTCCCCGGGAATGCGAGCATTCGTGGTCGGTACGGGCGGCAGAAGCCTCTATGAATTTGGACCTCCCCTGCCTGCAAGCGAGGTCCGCGAATCCTCGAGTTATGGAGTTCTAAAATTGACCCTTTACCCGGATCGATATGAATGGGAGTTCGTCCCGGCGGCCGGCTATACTTTTACCGATCGAGGGAGCAGCGCTTGCCGTTAGCCTCTTTGTAAAATGAGAAGAGTGCCAGGTGATTGATGAACCTGGCACTCTTCGTGCCGGGGGAATGTGTTCATAAAAATGCTATACTTGCCCTACTCGATCCGGGAAAAGGACTGCAAAAATCAATGCTCAATGGATTTGAATTTGTACTCGCCGCGCTGGGTGCATTAGCCGCGGGCGCGGTCAATGCACTGGCCGGCGGCGGCACGCTCATCACCTTTCCGCTGCTCACCTTTTTGGGTGTGCCCGCCGTGACGGCGAACATCACCAACACCGTTGCCCTTTGTCCGGGCTATTTCGGGGGGACACTGGCGCAATGGAATGATCTCAAATCACAACAAAACAGGCTCTGGCTGGTGGTCCCGGCCAGCATCGTGGGCGGGGTCCTGGGCGGCATCCTTCTCACGCAGACCGGGGAAAGATTGTTCCGCGAACTGGTCCCGTGGCTGATCCTGCTCGCTTCGGGACTGCTGGCGATCCAGGATCCGGTGCGCGCCTGGCTGACACGGCGCATGGCCGCGGGTCAGGGCTCGAGCCTGGAACAAATCAGCTGGCTTCCGGTGGGACTGGCGTCGATCTACGGCGGATATTTTGGCGCGGGATTGAGCGTGATCGTCCTCTCGGCTCTCGGGCTGACCCTTGAAGATTCGCTGACACGTCTTAATGCCCTCAAGCAGGCGGTCGCCTTCAGCGTAAATGTGGCTGCAGCGGTCTTCTTCCTGTTCTCGGGTCAGGTGCTGTGGTCGGTGGCGCTGGTGATGGCGGTCGGCGCGTTGATCGGCGGCGTGCTGGGCGGCAAGCTCGCAGGTCGGGTGAAACCGTCCACACTGCGCTGGACGGTGGTAACCATTGGCGTGCTCATCGCCATGATTTATTTCGTGCGTGGCTAGTTCTACTCCGGGCGCTTTCGAAACATTCGTCACAGCGAACGGAATCGAATATAATCCCCGTCCTGAAAATTCCGAGGAGGCTCGATGCTTAAACGTTTCCTGATCCTGTCCACTTCCGTGCTAGCAGCTATTGTCCTTGCGGCCTGTTCTTCCAGCTCCGATGCTCCGGCCAGGGCGGTGGAAGAGTACCTCAATACACTGGTTGCCAAGGATGCGGACCGTCTTCCCACCCTGGTGTGCGGCGACTGGGAGGACGACGCGCTGATCGAGCTGGACTCCTTCCAGGCGGTCGAGGCGCGGCTCGAGGGGATGGCCTGCCAGCAGACCGGCACCGACGGGGAAACCGCGCTCGTCTACTGCACCGGCAGTATCATCGCCACCTACAATGATGAAGACCAGGAACTGGACCTCTCCGTACGCACCTACCAGGTCGTGCAGGAAGGCGGCGATTGGCTAGTATGCGGGACACGCTAAGGGATCTCTGGCAAAAGATCGCAACGCCCGAGAACGTCTGGGCGTTGTTCCTTTTTCTGATCGTGGTTGCGTTGATCGTATTCACCACGGACGATAGCCCCGTCTGGATCTACCAGGGCTTCTAAATGGGATTGGTCGAGATTGCCGCCTCATTCGCTGCAGCGCTGCTGACCGGCGCACTGACGCGCGGCGCTTTGCGGACGTATCTGCTTCTCGCTCTCAGCGTGCTGGCGGTTTACCGGTTTCAGCCCGCTCTCTCGTTACGATTCTTCGATTTCTGGCTGCCCTCGCTTACCCTGGCATTTGTGATCCTGACGTGGTTCCTCACCTCCCGGCCAGAGTCATGGAAGGCGCGTCAAAATGCACTTGCCCTGGTCATCATTGTTGGGATTACAACCTTCATCGAACTTTCACGCTACGTTCTTCCCGACCCACTCTTTACGGAAAACGCACCTCCCCCTTTCCTCCAGTATCTTGTTTTTGCCATCCTTCTTGGGATCATCGTCCTGTCGTTTTCGTGGCTTACCCGGGGCCAACCATGGATAATAGCAGCTGCGATCTTTCTAGCGATACTCGTTCTTGTCATTCTTAAGACACCCGCCTTATCCCTTCAAACCAGCATCCTTGTTCGGATCCTGACCAACC
>DATAKV010000049.1:0-5473 GCA_036261375.1 Anaerolineales bacterium | reverse complement strand
GTAAACCTTTAAAGGGTGGGTCACCGGGGGTGGGCGCTTCGGTCCCCGATAAGCGGGTCCGGATGGAGGGGAAATCCGAAGGCAGGCCCTCTACGACCAGCTGATATATGGGTATCGAGAATTTGAGGCCGGAAAGACGGTGCTCGCCCAGACCGCGGAGGGTCAAAGCCTCGGGCAGATCGTGCAGAACGGCCTCACGGGTTGACTGCGACAACAACACCTGTCCCCCATGCGCGGCATCACAGATGCGGGCTGCCTGATGGACATCCATACCCACGTAGCCGGTCGAGGCGATCAGGGGCTCACCGGTGTGCAGGCCCATGCGGACCCGCACTGCTGTGTTTTTTATCCACGGTTGCGCATAAAAGGCCTGCTGGGCCTCCGCAGCGCACTGCACTGCATCCAGGGCCCGGGGGAATACCGCGAAGAACCCATCACCCTGGCTGTCCACTTCGCGGCCGCTCCATTTCTGGATCATCGAACGCAGGATCTCGTGATGTTTTTCCAGGACGGCGGCGTACTGCTCGCCCAGTGTCTCGAGCAGGTGGGTCGATTCTTCGATATCTGTGAATAGAAAAGTGATCCGCCCGGTCAATTGTGCCGCCGGACGGGAAGGCAGGTGCGCTCCCCGGAGCAGGCCATCGTACAGGGCCCGCGTTTCAGCCGAGGGTTCGATGCCAAACTTCTCATTCAACTCGGAGATGCAGCGCTGGTAGATCGTGCTGACCTGTACCATATCCCCCAGCGCGCCATGGGCAAGCATCAGGGCCCGGAAGGCAGCCTCCGGGGTATTGCCCAGCGCCAGCCAGCGCTCACCCTGCTCCTGGACAGCCGCCCAGCGCTCGGAGGCAGCCAGCTGATCAAGCAACTGCCCCATCTTGGCGTTGAAGATGGATTGGATGCGCTCGCGTTCGAGCAGGATCCAGTCTTCATAGAACCCGGGCAGCAGCTCACCCTGGTAGACAGACAGGCCGGCTGTCAGGGAATCGAGGTCGGTATTCTGTCTTTCCAGGTGGGCAACATCCAGCCAGTAGTCCGAGCCGCGGTTGAAGGCGATTGTGAATTCATCTGCCAGGAGATAGTCGCCTGCACCATTCTGCTGGGCCGAGAGAGTCTTACGGATCCGCCAAAGCTCCTGGCGGAGGTGCTTGCGAGCGGTCTCCTCCTGGGTATCGGGCCAGAAGATACCCGCCAGTTTTTCGCGCCGGTGAGACGTACCCGCGGTCAGGGCCACGTAGGCGAACAGGGACTGTCCCACCCGGGAGGGAATCGTGACCCGTTTTTTATCCAGGCGCAGGTCGAATTGTCCAAGGAGCCGGATCTGAAGCATGTTGTTCTTCCAAACCGCTACTGGATTTCGGACCATTATGACCCGTTTAAGTAGCGAGTTTACTGGTTCCAATTCTATGAATGAGCGTCTTTTTTGCGTCTCAAGGTTTTCTCATCCAGCAAAGATGGAGAAGAGACAGCCTTATGCCACAATGCGGCCATACATTCGACACGGAGCGATCAGGTCCTGGCCTGGCTCCTGGCAAAGAAAGGATGAAGAACATGAACAACAATTTGTACAACTGGCACGACAACTATATGGTGGAATTGGAAATGCGGGAGCTGCGGCGTGACCTCGAGCACGCCCGCATGCTCAAGGAGGCAGGTATCTCCGGCGAGCTCCGGGCCGTACGGGCTGTGAAGTCGCTCGGAAGAATGCTGTCGGCGTTCTGGACAGGACTTTGGGAACGCCAAATCTCCGAACCCACAGCCAGACAGTCGGAATGTGAAAAACTCCCCTGTTGAGCGGACTGGCATGCTCTCCTCATACGGGTGGTCGGGCAGGGGGCAATTGCCCGGCCAAACCTTTGTTTACTCTGGAACGTGGCTGTCACTCCCTGGGAGGTCTTGTTTCGATTTTTCCCGAAATAATATCCGCTTTTATCTGTTCCAAGTCTGCTTTGACCCCTTCATTCACCAGCGAACCCAGTTGAAGGAAGGGTGCCAGACCCACTTCGCCTGTCTCCAGGTCGGCAATTTGATCGCCTCCGGTGAACGTGTCCTCTTCGATAGCCTGGACAGCCCGCACAACGCTTACGTCCAAATGCTTCATAACGCTTGTAAGCACAATCTCTGAATATTCGGGGTTTGTCACAGCCCAATCGCTGTCCACGCCGATGAGATAGGCGCTGCCGTGGGTCTTTACCTCGTATAACGCGCCAGCCCCCACATCGGTTCCAGCCACGGGGAAGATAATGTCAGCTCCCTGATCCAGTAATTGCTGGGTCATCTCCCGGCCTTCGGCCGCGCAGCAGAAATCGCCTACAAAGAACCCTTGTCGGGTGTCCGTGTCCCAGCCCAGGATTTCTACATTCGTTCCATTCCTTTGGTTGTAATACTTCACACCCAATGCGAACCCATCCATGAACAGGGTGACTTGCGGAATGTCGATGCCACCATAGACGCCGACTTTGCCTGTCTTCGTGACGGCCGCCGCTGTATATCCTGCCAAAAAGGCAGCCTGGTCGGAGGCATAATTTATCGTCCAGACATTGCGCAGCTGCGAGTCATAGGGATAATCGACGAGAAACTTTTGACTGGGATTCATTTCGGCAGCGAGCCGGATGGCATCGGCCATCGAGAAAAGTCCCACGATCAGATCACAGTCTCCTCGCAGGAACTCTTGGATATTCTTTGCAAAATCTGCGCTGGACGCCGATTGCAGCACCTGCACATCCCAACCGTGGATGGCATGAGCTTTCTGTAGTCCTCTAAAAAGGACTTCGTTAAAAGAGCCGTCATACAGGCCGGCCGTGTTAGTGACCTGGCAGACCCGGCCCAGATCCGTGGAAGGGATGGCGGTTGTGGTTGGAACAGCTGTCGCAGGCGAGCAGGCAGCCGCATCCCGATGCAGGTATTTTCGGCACTCCTCTATCGTCAAGAAGCGCGTCAGACGTGTCTCTGCCAGGGCGATCAAGTCCTCAATTTGCAGAACATACACGCGCACCCCAGCCTCACTTCCGGTTGCAAGCAGTTTTCCATCAGGGCTAAACTGGATATCGTAAAGAGGCGAGCCGTCCCCAAAGAAGGTCAGCAGCTCCTCACCGCCGGAGGCATTCCACAATTTGGCGGTGCCATCCTCACTGGCCGTCGCGATCCGGGTCCCATCGGGACTATAGGCGATGGAATTGACCGCGCCCGTATGGCTTACCATGGAGAACAATTCCTCACCGGTTTCCAGATCCCAGACTTTGGAGGTGCCGTCCGTACTGGACGTGGCAATCTGTGTGCCTTCAGGATTGAAGGCAACACCCGACACAATGTTTGTGTGACCTCGCAGAACTCGTATTTCTCTGCCAGTGGATGTATCCCACAGAGTTGTGTTTCCTTCCTGGCCACCTGTGGCAATTCGTTCTCCGGCGCCGTCGAACGCGACGGAGAAGACACGGCCGGAATGTTCCAATATGAGCAACGGCTTCTCACTGATGGGGATCGATGCAATGTCCCAGACTTTCACCTTATAGTCATGGCTGGCAGTGGCAAGCCGGGTACCATCCTTTGAAACCGAAATGGCATTCAATCCCGCATTATGCCCGGTAATCACATCCAATTCGACTCCTGTGATGGAGTCTAGTACTCTCACTTGGCCACTGTCGCCCGCAACGGAAATACGCGATCCCGTCCGGTCAAAGGCAACATCCGTGCTCAAATCTTCAAGGCTGGGTAGGTTGATCCGTTCTATGCCCGGACGGGTATCCCAGATCTGGATGGCTCCGGTGCCGTCGCTGACTGCCAGAAGAGTGCCGTCTGGGTTGAAGGCGGTCTGACCCGTAGAGGACGGTACAGCGATCGTGAGGAGCTCACGGGCTGGACCTACATTCCAGAGCCGTACAGTCCCATCGTCACTGCTGGAGTACAACTGGTTTCCATCCAGACTGAACACTACATCAACTATCGAACCTGTATGGCCGGAGAGCTTGATTAATTCTTTTCCTGAGGTAACATCCCACAGAATAATCTTCCTATCCATTCCGCCGGTGGCTATTCGTCTCCCGTCCGGGCTGAACGCTACTGTGAAGACCAGGTTGGTGTGTCCCGTCAGGGTGAGCAAGTGGCCTCCAGATTCTGCATTCCAGAGATACACATCATTCCCACTCTGGGTGGCAATCCTCCTTCCATCTGGACTGTACCTGGCGCCAAGGACCCAATCCGGGTGATCTGAAAGCATTAAGATTTGATCTCCTGTGGAAGTATCCCAGACGCGGGCAGTTCGGTCATCGCTGGCTGTAAGCAATTGTGCTCCATTCGGACTGAAGACAACACTGGAGATAAGGTCAGAGTGCCCGGAAAATGCCATCAATTCCCGGCCTGTTTTTGGATCCCAGGTCTTGGGAGTGTTATTCGCAGCTACAGTTGCCAGCCTCGATCCATCAGGACTAAAAGAAACCATGAGCCCTGCATTGATCTGACCGTCCAGCCGAAGCTCCTTTCCAGTTGAGGGTTCGATCATTTTTACGGTCCCATTGGGTAGGACAACCGCCAACCGTTCGCCGTCTGGACTGTAGGCAGCATATAGGCCGGTGAGCCGGAGGATCTGCTCTCCGGTGGCTGTCTCCCAGGTTTTCACAGTTTCATCCTGGGCACCTGTGACAATCTGCTTCCCATCTGGGCTGAGAGTGACCATCATCGCCGCGCCCGGTTCATGAGCAAAGATAACCTGTTGTAGACGAGACGTTTGAATGGCGCGGTGCAGGGCGTCCTCCGCCTCCACAGTGTGATTGAATTTGAGAGCTTCCAGGGCGAGCAGGATGCTGCGTTCCGGGTCCACATCGAGGCTGCTGATGGATGCCAGTGCCAGTTCTCGGGAGGTCGCCAGACGGCTGGAGATCTGCGCCTGTCTGCCGAGGAACAGGGCCGCCGCCGCCAAAAGGAGAGAGGCAAGGAACGCGCCTGTCAATAGGACCGCGCGGCGGCGTAATTGCTGTGCCGAGTGGGTCTGTTCCTCGGCGCGTTGTTTTTCAGACTCGGCAAGCTTTCGTGCCGCCTCCAGCTCACGCTGCCGTTGGGCTTCCCGTTCGTGGGCTTCAAGATCGCTGAGTTCAATCGATGCCTCCAGGAATTCACGTTCCAGCTCATTCATTTCATCTTTATGGACTGACACCCATTCACGGGTTTGCGCCAGCCGGGCGCCGCGATAAAGCAGGTCCGGTGAATGATCCAGGGTCTTCCAATCGTGCGCCGCTTCGGTCAGTTGGCGGTGCACTCGCAGTCCGTCCCGGTTGTCCTCCAGCCAGCCGCGCAGAGTCGGCCATTCCCGGATCAAGGCCTCATGGGCTACTTCGGCGGTTTCTTCGCTCGTGATGATCAACCGGGCATCGGCCAACGCTTTTAGGACAGAGTGGGTGGCGCCTGCTTCCTCCGGCTTGAGGATCAGCTCATCAAACCTGGCCCGGCGTCGAGTATTGGGGGCAGATGTCTCATCGCC
>DATAKV010000047.1:0-2320 GCA_036261375.1 Anaerolineales bacterium | reverse complement strand
GAACCTTCATCACAATCTCTTCCAGGGCCGAAGGAATATCGGGGACATATTCACTCAGCGGGATGGGATCTGCCTGGAGATGCAGGAGCGCCAGCTCTTCGCTTGTGGGAGCAGTGAAGGGCAGCGCGCCCGTAAGCACTTCATATAAAACAATGCCCAGCGAGTACACATCGGACGCAGGGGAGGGCGCTTCTCCCACCGCCTGTTCGGGAGAGAAATACTGCGGCGAGCCCCAGACCACGTCCGCCCGTTCATCGGGCAGGATCGTGGAGAGGGCGCGGGCGATGCCGAAGTCGGTGACTTTGAGGCGGGCGTCGGGGGTGACGATCATGTTGTGCGGCTTGATATCGCAATGGACCAGCCCGGCGCGGTGGGCGTAGCCGATCCCGGCGCAGGCCTGGACGATCAGTGGGATGGCCTCCTCGACGGAATAGCGTCCACGCTGGCGAAGCAGGGTCTTCAGATCCTTGCCTGGGACGTGCTCCATGACAATGAACAACTGGCCCTGGTCGAGGCCGAAATCATGAACGGTGACAATATTGGGATGGGAGAGGTTCGCCGCAGCACGCGCCTCCTGCCTGAAGCGCTGCTGGAAGGATTCATCCATGGAATACTGCTCGTGCAGGACCTTGATGGCCACATACCGTTCCAGCATCAGGTCACGCGCCCGGAAGACGTCCGACATCCCGCCCTTTCCCAGACGCTCCAGCAGTTGATAGCGATTGTTGAGAACTGTCCCTTCTTCCATTGTTAAAGATTATACCCTACCCCCTCCCAGCCTCCCCCAAATACGACGCCTTAAACTCCTTTGCGGAATATATTTTAATTGTCGTATTTGGGGGAGGTGCCCCAACGCGGCGGAGGGGGTCGGGGCCAAGGTATAATCCTTTCATGCGCAGTGCAGTCATCGTCTACAATCCCGCCGCGGGGAGGTTTCCTGTGAAGCCGTTCATCAAGTCTGCGGTCGAAGAGCTCGAGTCCACGGGCTGGCGGGTGGACGTGGAGGCGACTCGAAGCGGCACACATACGGTCGACCTGGCCAGGCAGGCTGCGGCCGAGAAAAAGGATGCAGTCTTCGCCGTCGGCGGCGATGGGACGATCGGCAATGTCGTCAACGGCCTGATCGATAGCGACACCGCACTCGGAGTCCTGCCCGCCGGGACGGCCAACGTCTGGAGCATGGAACTGGGACTCAGTCCCTTTGCGTGGACGCGGCCCTGGGTCCTGCGTCAGAACGCATCCCTGCTGGCGAACGCTCCCGTTCATTACATCGACGTGGGCATGTGCAACGAGTTCTCGTTCATGATGTGGGCAGGCATCGGCCTGGACGCGCTGACGATCCAATCCATCGAGCCGCGCATTCGGCTCGAGAAGTTCTTTGCCATGCCTGAGTATACGGCGCGAACGATCTGGAAGGCCGCCACGTGGAATGGGATTCATCTGCGTTTGTGGGCCGATGGCGAAGAGGTGGAAGGACAATACATCCTCGCCGTGGCGACAAATATCCGTCATTACCTCGGTGGACTTTCCAAGCTCTCGCCCGATGCCTACCTCGACGACGGCCTGCTTGACATGTGGCTTTTCAGCGGCAGCCATCTCGGCGATGCCCTGCGCCATGCCTATGACATGTGGCGCGGCAACCACTTTAACTCCGATATGGCCCGGCGGATCACATTCCAAAGCCTGCGCATCGAGGCCGAATCGCCGTACTGGATCCAGACCGACGGCGAGCCGCGCGGTTCCACGCAGCGAACGGAAATCCGTGTACGCTCAAGGGCATTAAAAATGCTGATGCCGCCGCGAGGGATGAGTTTATTGAAGAACGCATCGTTGAAGGAAGTTCATGAATATTCGCCTGTTGCTTAACCGCTGGGTCATCGGTGGCGCGATCCTACTGGCAGGCTTGTTGGTGCTCATCACCGCTGTCTCCATTGGATTAACGTCGGCGCGCCAGAATGACGAAGTGGGTTTTGTCCCTGCCGATCTGACCATGATCCCAGCCCCTACATCGACCTCCAGTGCGCCGGCCACGGCAACCATCGACCCGTTTGCGCCCACGCCTGCGCCGACCGGCATTGCGATCGGCAATTACGTGCAGATCACCGGGACCGAAGGCGAAGGCCTGCGGATCCGCGCCCAGCCCGGGCTGAACGGCGAGCCACAGTTCCTTGGCTATGACGAGGAGGTCTTCGTCGTGCAGGATGGTCCGCGCCAGGTGGACGGGTTTACCTGGTGGTACCTGGTGGCACCCTATGACCAGACCCGCGTCGGCTGGGCGGCCGCGGATTTCCTCAGTTATATTCCGGCACCATAAATTTAC
>DATAKV010000680.1:0-2301 GCA_036261375.1 Anaerolineales bacterium | reverse complement strand
GCAGGCGGCGTGTGTGCGTAATACTCATCAACTTTTCCAGTACCTGCCGCAACGTGAAATATTCGCCCCCGCCGAGCTCATAGGTCTGGTTAAGCATGTCCGGATTCTGAAGAGCCCAGAGCATGCATGTGACCAGGTCCTCTACCCAGAGCGGCTGGATTAGCGTCCGTCCTTCGTTGGGGATGGGGAACACACCGGGGGCGGCACGCAGGAGCTGGGCTAAATTATTGGTAAAACGATCCTCGGGCCCAAAAACAACGGTCGAGCGGATGATGGTGTACGGAACGCCGCTCTTGCGGATATGCTCTTCGGCGATCCCCTTGGACTTCTGAATAGGAAATGCGGAAGCGCGGTCCGCCCCGATGTGGCTGAGAAAGATCAGCCGTTCGATCTCGGCGCTGGCAGCCGCCTGCGCCAGAATCCGGGTGCCTTCGATATCCGTTCGCAACAGGTTGCCGCGGCGTCCTTCCGTCCCTGCCGTGGCGAGATGATAGATCTGGTTCACACCGCGCAGGGCCGCGCGTATGGAACGCTCATCGTTCAGGCTGGCGACTGCTACCTCTACAGGGACACCGCGCGGCAAACGCGGCGAGTTGGGAGAAGAGCGCAGCAGGACCCGCACCTGCAACCCGGCCTCAGAAAGATGGCGTACCAGGGCACGACCGATAAATCCTGTGGCGCCGGTAACTAAAATCATGCCAAGCATTATAGCAGACGGACACGCCGGCCTATACGACAGGAAAATGCCCTTAACTGGCCTTAGCGCTCATCTCCTTTAGATTACATTCCTTTTTTTGGATCTGTAAGCCGAATTTTCCAGGGGCCCGGGCAAATTGCGCGCCACTCTGTAAAACGGGCTTTGTGAGAAATCTGTGATTTCCGCAGGATAAAACCCTACTCCAGGATAGGGAATCTCCCAAGTGTTTAGCCATCCGATTTCCGATACTATTGGACAAATGTCAAGTTAGAAAAGGAGCTTCGTATGGAAAGCAGAGTAAAGCTTTTTGGACACCCTGTCCACCCCATGCTGATCGTCTTCCCGCTTGGGCTTCTTGCAACAGCGGTTATCTTCGATATTCTCTATCTGATCTTTGGAAACAGACTTTTACCCGCTGCATCCTATTACATGATCGCGGCCGGTGTGCTCGGCGGGCTGCTGGCGGCTATCTTCGGTTTTATTGACTGGCTTGCCCTTCCAAATGGCTCACGCGCCAAGAATATCGGACTCTGGCATGGACTGGGCAATGTCGTCATCGTAGGGCTGTTTGCCATCAGCTGGTTTTTGCGCGGTGGTAATGTCGATTTCGTTCCCGATGGTCTGGCACTGATCCTTTCCTTTGCCGGCACAGCGCTGGCGCTCATCACTGCCTGGATCGGCGGCGAGCTGGTCTATCGCCTCGGCGTAGGCGTGGACCCGGGCGCGAATGTCAATGCGCCCAATTCCATCACCGAGGGCTCCGCAACCGGCAACCCCACGAAACGGACTGTCAATCGATAGGGCAGGTATGGGCAGGCAGACGCGCCTGCTGTTCGGGATCAGCATTTTTTGGCTGGCATTGAGCGTCCTCTTCGATGGGCTCAATACTCTGGTATTACCCCTTCAACTAGGCGTTCTTGCCAGCCAAAATAACCAGGCAACGCTGCTCGGATTATTCACATTCTTCGGCTTGCTGGCTGGAGCGTTGGTTCAGCCGATCGCAGGCTCAATTTCCGACCAATTACAACCTCGTCTTGGCCGCAAAGGGTTTATCGGGATCGGGCTCCTCTTGAGCCTGATCTCGTTGTTCTTTTTTGCTGCTGTTCAAAGCCTGGCAGGAATTCTACTGGGCTATTGCGCAGTTCAAATTTCCGCCAGCATCGCCCAGGCCGGGCAGCAAGGCTTAATTCCCGATCTGGTGGAGGAAAAGCGACGGGGGCTCGCTTCAGGGATGAAGGGCTTCATGGATTTGACGGGAGCCATGCTCGGGTTCGTCATCCTGGGGCAGCTTCTCGGTTCCGGCCTGGTATTGACCGCAGTTGGCGTAATTGCGGCCCTGCTCGTCATTGCGTACGCCCTGGCAGTGCTCCTCACGCCAGAGGATAAGATGCAGCGGGATCTCCCAGCCAGGGCAAAACTCCCTGCATTGACACAGATTTTTCGACTCGATCTCACCCAACAAACGTCCTTTGTTCGCTTAATGATCGCACGCTTCCTTTTTTTGCTCGGTATTTATGTGACCGGGCGTTTTCTGCTTTTCTTTGTTGCCGAGCGGCTAGGGCTTTCGGAGGCGCAGGCCGCGGAACAGGCCGGAGTGCTTCTGG
>DATAKV010000018.1:0-3903 GCA_036261375.1 Anaerolineales bacterium | reverse complement strand
GCCTGCCTCGTCGAACGGGACCAGCTTCCAGCTGCCCTCGAAGCGAACGAGGTCCCCGTCATCGTCGATCCGCAGGCCGATATTCTGCAGTCCGATCTGCCGTTTCAGGTGGTTGTCGACGCCCGGCTCATGAAGCATTCTCCTTCACCACTCCCCCGTCCCGTCCCGCTGCACATCGGGCTGGGACCCGGCTTCCATGCGGGAGAGAACTGCCATGCCGTTGTCGAAACCCGCCGCAGCCATACCCTGGGACGTGTTTACTGGCAGGGATCGGCTCAACCCGACTCCGGCCAGCCCGAAGGCGACCCGCGCCGCGTCCTGCGGGCAGCCAGCGATGGGATTTTTCTAGGAAGCAAAAAGATCGGCGATCCTTGTGAAGCCGGTGAGCTAATTGGCAAAATCGATTCTCCAATCAGCAATCAACAATCAACAATCCTATCCCCCCTCTCCGGCGTGCTGCGCGGGCTCATCCGGGACGGAGTGCATGTAACCCGCGGGCTCAAGATCGGCGATGTGGACCCCCGGAATGACCCGAGCGCCTGCTTCCTGGTCTCGGATAAAGCGTTGTCCATCGGCGGCGGCGTCCTGGAAGCGATCCTCACAAGAATGGATATACGCAGCTTATTATGGGGTCACCTGCCCCAAATTCATAGGTAATACTCGTGAAAATTTAGATTTCTGTCATGATTTGGGGGAGGCGGGGAGGGTCTCATTTTCCGCTCATTCGGCGCTTGCAATCTGACTAAAAAGGTCGTATCCTTATTCCAGGATGACGCTGGAGCTCGGCTTACGTCGATTTACCCTCCTGCCCCGTCTGATCCAGATCGGGGACGATGAGCCGCGTAAAGCCCATTTCCTGGGGAAAAAAGAGGCGCTCCCGGTCGACCGCCAGGACCCCGGACGCCCGAACAAGAACGCCCCCCAAAAACAGACAAACTCCAAATACCGCGACCTGGCCGATGTCACGCTCGGCGAAGTGGACGCGGCTGCCAGTTATTTCCGCGCCCAGCTGGTCATGTCTCCGGCCGAGAGCTGGATCGCGCGCAACTATTTCTGCGAGCTGCCCATCAAGCGCCGCACCGACGAGCAATCCCCTGTCGTGTTCGGACGGGTGAAATCCAGCTATCCCAGCGACGGGTATGTACATAACATCGAGCAGCTGGAGCTGCAATTCCCCCGCGTCCAGGCTCCTCCGGACCTGTTGAACATCCGCCGCGGGGACATCCACCTCCAGCGGCCGGTCAACAGCTTTTGTGTGGGAGTGCGGATGTACCTGTCCGAAGCGGAGATGCAGGATTTCTCCCGCTCGGAGAACATCTTTATCGAGAAGGGATACGCCCCTGTCTATGAAATTGGCTACCGCGATCTGCTGGATGTGGACGAGTACAATCAGGATTCCTTCTCCTGGCTGAACGTCATCGGCTCGGAATGGTTCGCCGCCCTGCCCGAGATGATGAAGGATGAGATACGCAGTCGTTTGCAGCAGCTGGCCAGTTGGAACAAAGTTCTGCTCAACTATCATCCCCGGCGCTATTCGCTCCAGTATCCATCTCTGAACGAGGAGCTTGGTTTCCACTATGGCTTCACCCGGCATTATCTGATCGCCCCTCAGGATACGAACCAGGCCCTGCAAAAAGTGGATGAGATCTTTGAACAGATCTTTTTGCAGGGAATGTCCGGTGAATAAAAAGAGACAGCTGCCAGACGTAGGGCTGTCTCTTCTCTTTTAATTCGATATCGGCCTCAAGCGCTGGACGATCTGTCTGGCCAGCTCCAGGTTCCCTTCCCCCGCGATGACGAGATATTGATCTTCCAGCGCCGTCACCAGAAAGACGGTCTGTGTCTCGGGCGTCTGGACGGTGAACAATACTGCCGGTAATCCAAGCTCCAGGGTCAGCTCCTGTTCTTCGAGGATGGTGAAGCCGGAGGCAGACCAGGCATCCTTCCTCTGCCGGACGTAGGCTGCCAGGTCGTTCTTCGGGTCCCACTGGTAAATGGTAGCCGAGAGCCGGGTCTGGTCGGCGGGGATGACTGCAGCATCGACCAGCTCCGGCGAGGAGAGGAACTGGATCTGGGTACCGCGCGGACCCACCACCATCTCATTGACCGTCCAGCCAGTCGGGACATCAAAGGCAAAGCCGGCCTCTTCATTGATATACGTCTCGGCATCGAAAGGGGCAGCGGGCAGCTTCGACTGGGGGACGGCTGTCTCCGTCGGCGTCGGAGGGAAGGCTGTCAATGTCGGTGTCAGGGTGGGAGGCGGGTTCGTCTGCGTGGGAGAGGCCTGCACGGCCGGCGCTTCGGGCTGCGGCGCGCTGCACGTGGCCAGCCACAATACCAGGACAAAAACAACAAACGTCATTCGTTTCATGCTTCTCTTCTCCTTTTCTCCTGTTCGCTGGTACTCGCACGATCAAAAACTGGAGGGCAGAACGCTCGAATCTTCCCTCGTCTACTCTTCCAGCTTGATCTTGTTGGAGTACTAATTCTAGGACGCCTTTTGGATGGGAAAGTTCCAGGAGGCATGTGCCATGACGTCGCGGGCTCGCATTCAGGGACAAGATTTGTTAGAATGAAAAAATGCTCAGAGACTTTACATGGATCCCCATGTATCAGGAGCTGGCGCGCGAACTGGCCGGCTGGGAACATCGCAAGGACGAGCTGATCGCTTACCTTGAGGAACTTCGGGCGCAGGGATACGTGGTCACGCCGCTGCAGGATAAGGACGCGCTGGGAGCCAAGCAATTGCTGCAGGAGATCGATCCATTCACGTTCTTCGGTGTGTTCAACCGGCGCATCGGCCTGGACCAGCGCCTGGGCATCCTCGCCCAAGTCAAATCTTTCTTTCAATTACAAAGTGAGCTGCCCGAAGATTTCAACGGCGTGCCGCTGCTCAACAATATGAAATCCTGGTTTGTCTCGAGCCAGGTCTCGCGGCGCGGTCACGATGTGCAGCGCCTGTGGCGCGTCTTCCAGCTCGCCCTCGGGCCAGATCCATTGCAGGATGAAAACTTCCTGCGCGCCTTCGACGAGGCGCTGGAGGTCAAGCAGACCAACGTCAACCTGACGATGGGCCTGTTCTGGATCCGGCCGGATACCTTTCTCAGCCTCGACCAGACCAACCGTGCCTGGCTGGGCATCCGCCTGCCACAGGAGGGCTTGAGCGCCGCCTTCTATGCGGATGCGATCCGGGCTGTTCAGGAAGAAGGCCGTTCCTTTCCTGAGCTATCCCTGGCCGCCTGGGGCGCGGAGAACGAGCGCACCCGCCGCGTCGCTGAAACGAAGGATAGCGGGTACCGCGCCTGGGGCGCCGTCAATTACTGGCTGGTGGGCGGCGCCGACCAGACGGCACGCTTTTTGGAGGAAGGCATCTGGGAGAACAACGACCAGGGCCGCCACCTGAACGACATCTTCTCGATGCGGGTCAACGACCGGATCGCCATCAAAGCCGTTTCCACCCAGAACACCGGCCTGCCCTTCGCCTCCCGCGAGCAGACCGTCTCGCGCATGACGATCAAGGCCATCGGGACGATCGTGGCCAACCGGGCCGATGGACGCACCGTCGAAGTGGAATGGGACCCGAACTTCAGCGAAAAGACCTGGTATTTCTACACCAACCGCAAAGCGATCTGGCGCCTGCGTTTGGACGCCAGGTACCGCTTCAGCGAATACGCCGAGCGCCTGCGAGAGTTCGTCTGGCACGGGCGGGACCAGGACTATGACTGGTTCCTGGAACGCTGGCAGTCGGAGCCGACTGTCGTGGAGGGCCAGGACGAGGAAACGGAAGCGCCCGCGCGGCCGTACACGCTGAACGACCTCGTCAGGTCCGGCGTCTTTCTGACGGAAGAGAAACTGAGGCAGATTCTGGAGCGGCTGGCGTCCAAGAAGGCGCTGATCCTGCAG
>DATAKV010000017.1:0-7804 GCA_036261375.1 Anaerolineales bacterium | reverse complement strand
ACCTGGCAAAGTCCTGACCATCCCGCAGACCGGCACTTTCCCGGGAAATCGCATGTTGAGCAACCACCCCGCCACTTACAGCGTCAGGTCCACCGGCGAAACGCTGTACAGCGTAGCTTGCATCTACGGCGATGTGCGGCCGGAGGATATCGCTGCAGCAAATGGTTTATCTGTGGACGCAACATTAACCGCCGGGCAATCGATAAGCATCCCATAACCATCCTTGTTCCGTTACAAGCCCAGGCCTATGCCTGGGCTTTTGTCTTATAATGCCTGCAACACCAAGCAGAGGAAAACAATATGCCATTTGAATTCATCAGCTCCGAAATCCTTTTGAAGGGACGCGCCTTCAAAATACGCAGAGATACACTCAAAACCCCGGATGGTCGCGAGACAAAATACGAGATCATTGAGCATGGCGGCTCGGTTGTACTTGTACCGGTGGATGATCAGGGAAACGTGCTCTTCGTGCGCCAATACCGTCACGCCACAGGCCAGGACCTGCTCGAGCTTCCCGCCGGGACGCGCGACGGCGAAGAACCGTTTGAGAAATGCGCGGCGCGGGAGATCCGGGAGGAGACCGGCATGGAAGCCGGTACCCTGTTAAAGGTTGGAGAGTTCTATCTGGTCCCGGGTTATTCGAGTGAGTTCATGGCTGTATTCCTGGCCACCGGTCTCAAGGAAAACCCGCTCGATGGCGACGAAGACGAGTTTTTGCAGCTGGAAAAATTTCCGGTGAAGGAAGTTAATGCCATGTTCGAGCGCGGGGACGTGCTGGATGCCAAGTCGCTGGCCGCCTGGTTGTTGGCAAGGCCGCATCTGGAGAAGCACCTTGGCTAAACCCATGATGATCCTGATCGCCGGTCCCTATCGCTCCGGGACGGGCGACAACCCTGAAAAAATGGCTGCCAATGTCCGGCTGATGGAGTCGTATGCCCTGCCTATTTTCAGGCTGGGTCATATTCCCATTCTTGGAGAGTGGTTCGCTCTTCCCCTGGTCCACCTGGCTGCCTCAAAGCAGGTGGGTGATGATGCATTCAATGAAATATTTCACCCCATTGCCGAGCGCCTGCTGGAAAGATGTGATGGTGTCCTGCGAGTCGGCGGCGACTCCAAAGGGGCTGATTCAATGGTAGAGATCGCCCGGCAAAAGGGGCTGAAAACCTTCACAAAACTGGCAGAAATCCCATCTGCAGAGTAATGCAGAGCCAAAAACAGGAGCAAAAAGGCTCCTGTTTTTTTATTTCAACCCAATTTTGTCCGAAATATGACAACAGGCACGGGGATTTAAGTCATTCATTACTAACCCCTACAGGTCAACGGCGATAAACTTGTACGGATAGAGAATTCGCAGGTAAACAGCCTGTTTTTAAAGGAGCAAGCATGAAAAAACCAGTTATCATGATCGATGGCAATGAAGCCACTGCCTCCGTCGCACACCGCCTGAGCGAAGTGATCGCGATCTACCCGATCACCCCATCCTCGGGCATGGGCGAATTTTCGGACGAATGGTCAGCCAAAGGAAAGAAAAATCTCTGGGGTACGGTCCCTCTCGTGATCGAGATGCAGTCTGAAGGCGGCGCGGCGGGAGCCGTCCACGGGGCGCTGCAGACCGGCGCACTCACCACCACCTTCACTGCATCGCAGGGCCTGCTGCTGATGATCCCCAACATGTACAAGATCGCCGGTGAGCTCACCAGCACGGTCTTCCATGTGGCAGCCCGCGCCATTGCGGCCCATGCCCTGTCCATCTACGGCGACCACCAGGATGTGATGGCCGTCCGCCAGACCGGCTGGGCCCTGCTTTCCTCCGCCTCCGTTCAGGAAGCCCAGGATTTCGCCGCCATCGCCCAGATGGCCACTTTAAAGGCCCGTGTACCCTTCCTGCACTTCTTCGATGGCTTCCGCACCTCCCATGAAGTCAACAAGATCATCCAGCTGTCGGATGAAGAGCTTCGCTCCCTGCTGGACGATGAGCTGGTCCGTGCCCATCGGGCTCGTGCCCTCTCCCCCGAACATCCCGTCCTGCGCGGCTCCGCCCAAAACCCGGATGTCTATTTCCAGATGCGTGAAGCGGTCAATTCCTACTACGCCGCGGTTCCCGCTATCACCCAGGAAGCCATGGACAAATTCGCCCAGGTGACCGGCCGCCACTACAATCTGTTCGATTACTACGGGCACCCCGAAGCCGAGCGTGTGGTGGTGATCATGGGCTCCGGCGGTGAAACTGCCATTGAAACGGTGAAATACCTGTCCGCTCGAGGCGAAAAAGTCGGTGCGGTCTGTGTCCGCCTCTATCGCCCGTTCCCGGTGGACTACCTCATGAAAGCCCTGCCGAAGAGCGTCAAGCTGATCTCCGTGCTCGACCGTACCAAGGAACCTGGCGCGCTCGGCGAACCGCTCTACCTGGATGTCGTCAACGCTCTTGTTGAAGGCGGCCGGTCGGAGATCAAGGTAATCGGCGGCCGCTACGGCTTGTCCTCCAAGGAATTCACTCCTGCAATGGTAAAGGCCGCGCTGGATGAGCTGTGCAAGCTCGAGCCTAAGAATCACTTCACCCTTGGCATCAACGATGATGTCACCCACACCAGCCTGGACGTGGATCCCCACTTCATCATCGAGCCGGAAGGCACCATCAGCTGTGTGTTCTTCGGCCTCGGTGCAGATGGTACCGTCGGCGCCAACAAGAACTCGATCAAGATCATCGGTGAAGAGACCGATAACTTCGCTCAGGGCTACTTCTACTATGACTCGAAGAAGTCCGGCACTGTGACCATGTCTCACCTGCGCTTCGGACCTCAGCCGATCCGCGCACCCTATCTGATCGAGCTCAACCAGGCCAATTTCGTTGCCTGCCACCAGTTCTCATTCCTCGAGCGCGTGGATATGCTCAAGTACGCCAAGAAGGGCGCCACCTTCCTGCTCAACAGCCTGTACGGTCCGGACGAAATCTGGGATCACCTGCCCGTTGAGGTTCAGAAGGACATTCTTGAAAAAGAGCTCAAATTCTACGTCATAAACGGTTACGATGTCGCCGAAAAGACCGGCATGGGTGGCCGCATGAACACTATCATGCAGACGGCCTTCTTCGCCATCAGCGGCATCCTGCCTCGTGAGGCCGCCATCGCCGAGATCAAGCACGCCATTGAAAAGACCTACGGCAAGCGCGGCGAAGCCGTCGTCAGAAAGAACTTCGACGCCGTGGACAGCACCCTCGAGAACCTGTTCGAGGTCAAGGTCCCGGCTGCGATCACGTCTACGACTGCCCGCCGCCTGCCGGTGCCGGCTGGGGCGCCCGCCTTCGTCCGTGAGGTGCTCGGCGAGATCATCGGCTCCAACGGCGACAACATCCCCGTCTCCGCCTTCCCCGTCGACGGCACCTTCCCCACCGGCACCACACAGTGGGAGAAGCGCAATATCGCTCTCGACATCCCCGTCTGGGATGAGAGCCTGTGCATCCAGTGCGGCAAGTGTGTCATGGTCTGTCCGCATGCGGTCATCCGCCACAAGGTCTACGATGAGAAATTGCTGGCAGATGCTCCCGAGACCTTCAAGCACATGCCTTCCAAGTTCAAGGAATTCTCCACCGGCTACGCCTACACACTTCAAGTAGCCCCGGAAGACTGCACGGGTTGTACCCTGTGCGTGGAAGTCTGCCCGGTCAAGGATAAGACCCAGGTCGGCCGCAAAGCCATCAACATGGCTCCACAGCCGCCTATCCGCGAACAGGAAGCCAAGAATTGGGACTTCTTCATGGAGATTCCCGATCTCGATCGCAAGCTAATCAACCCCTCTACCATCAAGAATTCGCAGTTGCTGCGCCCGCTATTTGAGTTCAGTGGTGCCTGTGCCGGCTGCGGTGAAACCCCGTATGTCAAGCTTGTTTCACAGTTGTTCGGCGACCGCTCTGTGATCGCCAATGCGACCGGCTGCTCCTCGATCTACGGCGGAAACCTGCCCACCACCCCGTGGGCGGTCGATGCCAAGGGACGCGGCCCCGCCTGGTCAAACTCGCTGTTCGAAGACAACGCCGAGTTTGGCCTCGGCATGCGGCTGACGATCGACAAACAGAACGAATATGCCCGCGAGCTGCTCGGATTCTTTGTCCAGGAACTGGGCAGCGACTTTATCGCCCAGATGTTGTACGCCGACCAGTCTGACGAAGCCGGCATCGACGCTCAGCGCGAACGCGTGGCTGTACTGAAGGAAAAACTGGCCAAATCCAGTGATTCCCGAGCCAAGGACCTGATCAGCCTGGCCGACAACCTCGTCAAGAAATCCGTCTGGATCATCGGTGGCGACGGCTGGGCCTACGATATCGGCTACGGTGGTCTCGACCATGTCCTGGCCAGCGGACGCAATGTCAACATTCTGGTTCTCGACACCGAAGTCTATTCCAACACCGGCGGCCAGGCCAGCAAGTCTACGCCGCGCGCCGCGGTCGCCAAGTTCGCCATGGGCGGCAAGGGGCTGCCCAAGAAGGATCTGGGCCTGATCGCCATGTCCTATGGCTACGTGTACGTGGCACGCGTTGCAATGGGCGCCAATGACCAGCAAACGCTACGAGCCTTGCTGGAAGCCGAATCCTATGATGGACCCTCCCTCATCATTGCCTACAGCCCCTGCATCGCCCATGGCTATGATATGGCCAAGAGTCTCGAACAGTCAAAACTGGCGGTGCAGTCCGGTCACTGGCCGATGTATCGCTACGATCCTCGTCTCGCCGGTCAGGGACAGAACCCACTCATCATCGAATCGAAAGAACCGACCATCCAGATCTCGCAGTACGCCTACAACGAGACCCGCTACAAGATGCTCACCCAGCTCGATGAATCTCGCGCCGAGGAGCTCATGCAGGAAGCCCAGCGGGACGCCAAGAGCCGCTGGACGTTGTACCAGCAGATGGCCGCCATGCACTACGATAAGAACAACGGCAACGGACACAAGGAGTAAATCATGACGGATCTTTCCACAACCTACCTGGGCCTCCGTTTAAAGAACCCGCTCGTCGCCTCCGCCTCGCCCCTCTCCAAAAAAGTGGAGAGGGCGCGGAAGCTGGAGGAGGCCGGCATTGGCGCGGTCGTGATGTATTCGCTCTTCGAAGAGCAGATCATCCACGAAAGCCTCGAGCTGGATCATTATCTCTCGCGCGGCACCGATGCCTTCCCCGAAGCCCTTTCGCACCTGCCGGATGGCGGTCTGTACGGTGTCCGGCCGGAAACCTATCTCAACCAGGTGGCGGGACTCAAAAAAGCACTGACCGTCCCCGTGATAGGAAGCCTGAACGGTGTTTCCAGAGGCGGCTGGACCAGCTACGCCCGCCGCATCGAAGAAGCGGGGGCCGATGCGCTGGAGCTCAACCTCTACTTCATCTCCACAGATGTCGATATGACTTCTGCAGATATCGAAGAAATGCAGGTGGAACTGGTGGCGGAGGTCAAATCCTCCATCACGATCCCCCTGGCGGTCAAGATCAGCCCATTTGTCACCTCCATTCCCAACTTTGCCAAACGGCTGGTCGACGCCGGCGCAGATGGACTGGTCCTCTTCAACCGCTTCTACCAGCCCGACTTCGATCTCGACGAGCTGGAGATCGTCCACAGCCTGGACCTGAGTACTTCGGCCGAGCTGCGCCTGCCCCTGAGATGGATCTCCATCCTGAGCGGCAAAGTGAATACCGATTTCGCCCTGACCAGCGGTGTCCACACCCACAAGGATGTGCTGAAGGCCATGATGGCCGGTGCAAAGGTTGCCATGATGGCCTCCACCCTTCTGTACAACGGCGAACAGTACGTTGGTCCGCTGCTGGGCGAGCTGGAACACTGGATGAAGGAACATGAATATACATCCATCCAGCAGATGCAGGGCAGCATGAGCCAACAGGCTGTAAAGGAACCTGCTGTATTCGAGCGGGCGAACTACATGAAAGTTCTTAATTCCTTCCGCACACTGGCATAGAAGCAAAACATACAGAATCAAAAAAAGGCTCTCAGAAATGGGAGCCTTTTACTTTGCCTTACTGTACGGCGAAATTAGCTTTCGGTTGGAGCGGGGGCGGTTTTTCGCTGTCTGAAGGTGATACGGGCACGGGTCAGATCATAGGGGGACATTTCCATGGCTACGCGGT
Source organism: Anaerolineales bacterium (assembly GCA_036261375.1). Lineage (GTDB taxonomy): Bacteria > Chloroflexota > Anaerolineae > Anaerolineales > Villigracilaceae > Defluviilinea. The sequence goes on along the minus strand of DATAKV010000017.1, from coordinate 1,677 downwards.
CCCCAAGCAAAATGCGAATATAGTGTTTCCGCATTTTCCCGGAAAGGTATGCCAAAACGACATGTCCATTGTCCAGCTTGACGCGGAATTGGGTACCCGGAAGTGCTTCAATCACTACGCCTTCTGCTCGAATTTTATCTTCTTCTTTCGCCATACTTCCTCTTTCTACTCACCATCCTTGGTGAACGAGCGCCGCTTGATGCGGCGGATTGCTTTCTTCTTCTCCATGCGGCGCTGTTCGCTCTTCGAAACGAACCAGCGTTTGCGGCGAACCGTGCTCAACACACCACTTTTGACCACTTTCTTGCGAAAGCGCTTAAGCAGAGAGTCCTGCGATTCGCCACTGCGTAAATTTACGACTGCCAATGAAATTCACCTCCTTCCGAATGGAAGATGCCGGCACAAAAAACCGGCCGATATGCAGACTCGGCCGGGGAGAATTGCTCGAAAAAGAAGAAACGACAGACATGATCAGGGGATCATTGGGAACGCTTCACACTCCTCGTTTATTAATTTGGACACCGTTGTGTCCATGCCGGGCTGCAAGAACATTATACATGATTCACGCGCAGATGAAAAGACCAGACGCGATTTTTGCTAAGAGAAAGGCCCCTTGGAGAGGGAATTATACCCACTTTAGCCCGGCGATTGACTCTGACGCCGCCAGGAATTTGGGCGGATATTTTACTGGAAGGGCTCGACGACTGAGCTTCTGCGTACCAAACTACAATAGGATATGCGCAATACGAAACTTCACCAGGATTCAGAAAAGCCGGTACTGTTCGATGAACGAATTATAGAATGCTTGATCCTTTTTTTCCTTCACGAAGAGGTGATCGGTCGTCACGTCGTTAGCCGATTCGTAATTGCCAAATTCGTGCACCGTACTGGAGACGCCCCTTCACCCCAACCAATAAACGGCGCTCGATATACGCATCGAACGCCAATTCATCCTTAAAGGTGAAACCTGCTGGGCCTTGTCTTCTGCTCCCGAAATCGACGTGTCGATAATAAGCTATGAGTTGGCCTTTCTATTTTATTATCCTGCCGCTTTGAAGCGATGAGCGTTACCCAGATCAGGATCGCTGCCAGCAGCCCTACAACCAGATAGGCACTTACACAGATCTCTGCTACAGTCATATCAACTCCTTTTCAGCGATTATACATTGCGCTGAATGTTATCGAAAAGATGACAAATATCATAATCGCTATCCATGAAAATTGACTTTATAACTCTGTAAGGAGACCAAACATTTCTGATAGATTAGCATTTATTAAGATTGTATCATTATAGTCATATGGTCAAGTTAAGGTCTGGTTAAAGGTACGGTCCCTCGAAAAGGAGAAGCAAGTCCGCCGGGGGGCCAAATTTCATGAAGTGCAGCGCCAGTCCTGACCAGCGGGCATAAATCTTGAGCATTGAACGTGTAATGCAGGTGCGTGCTTCAATACGTCCACACCTGCACTAGGGCCATCAGTATAATCTGACATCCTCACAATCAGAAACTAAGGAAAGGATTAAAAGGACTTTGCAGGTTTATTATTTTGCCAATTTTTGGGGGAATTTTTATGTTTTTTACCAAAAACCACCCATGACTTAAGGCCTATGTTTACAGATGTGTTTGCAAATTTCCGAGTGTTTTTCTTCTTGTTTTCCGGCTACTGGCATAAAGTTAT
>DATAKV010000002.1:0-2258 GCA_036261375.1 Anaerolineales bacterium | reverse complement strand
CGAGACCAGGATCCAGATCGAAACCGGGGCCAGTATCAGGAAGAGAGGCCCCATCCGCCCGTCGAAGAAGTTCGCATCCTGATAGCCAAGGAGTGTGTTGACAGGCAGGAGCAGAAGCCGACCCGCGTCCCACCCGATGCCCGTGCCCGAATCGGCATACCAGGCAGCACGGAAGTCATCCCAGAAGCGCCCGCCGAATGCAAACGGGTAGAACGGATTGCCCATCAGGAGCGCATTGCGAGCATAGTAGGGGAGAGCGGTCAGCAGGGCGATGGCACTGAATTGTGCCGCCGCTGCCACCGATCTGACAAATGGCTGCCGGAGTAAAAGCAGCAGGCCGCAGGTGAGCGGGACGACGAAAGCCGTGTACTTGACGCTGATCGCAAACCCGGACATCACGGCCAGGATCGCAAGCCAGTGCCTGGCCTGGTTCTTACGATATTGAACAAACGCATATAAGGAAGCAGCCGAATAAAAAACCAGCGCCATGTCGGCATAGGCCCACGAAGCGAGCAGGGGCAGGGCTGGCATGGTCGCAAGCAGCAGCAGTGTTTTCCGAGCGATCTCGGTATTCCATACGCTGACTGCCCAGTGCCAGAGCAGCAGGGCTGAGAGCATCGCCCAGGCGAAGTGCAAAATCTGCGCGGCCCGCTCGCTCCCCAGCCCGAGCGCCCAGAGATAGAGGTTCTCCGTCAGGTTGGGGAACCAGAAGTGCGGAGCGATATCCGCAACCCGCAGGCCGCCGTCCCGCAGTACCGCGGCAGGCTGGGTCAGGTGATAGAACAACGCGTCGAACGCTTCGAATGGCGGGACGAGTGTGAGCAAAAAGGCGAAGCCAGGAACGGAGAGCAGAATAATTTTTGTGAAGCGATTGTATTGACTGAAGGACAGATGCAGGTGCGTGTAAAGAGTATTTAGATCTACACGCAGATTGCCAGGAATGCCCTGAAACAAGAAAAACAACCCCAGCCCGACCTGGAAAAGGGTCAGGACCCATTCATCTGCAAGCTGTACGGCTGAGACGAACAAACCAAGCAGTCCCATAGCCCCCAGGCCAATCCCCCAACCCAATAATAGGCGATCGATCGAAGCCTGTCTTTCGAATTGTAAGACCTGAAGGATTTTTTTCCCGATCCCGTAGGCGTTGAAAAGAAGGAGCGCGGCGACGAGCAGGGTCCAGAGTGTATCCAGCAGGCCTATGAATGCGCCGAGCAAGGCCGGCTTCTGGACCACATAATAGGCGACGATGAGTACGCCGGTCCACAACAGGAACAGCGCGGCGATGGCTCGTTTCAATTATCCTGCGCCTTTAAGATAGATCCCTGTAGGGTCAAGTTCTTCACGCAGTATCTTCAATTCGGTTTCGGTCACGAGGCTGGTGGTTTTCAGTTCTGGCGCCACCTTCAGGTCCCAGCCTGTGTTTTCCTTTGCCTGCTCCACGGTCTTGCCCGGATGCAGCGCAGTGAGGATCATTTCTCCTGTCTCATCCGGTTCCAGGACGCCGATGTCGGTGACAACGGCCAGCATCCCGCCGCCGCGCAGTCCTGCCTTCTGGCGGTCGCCTTTGCCGTCGATAAAGCCGGCCGAGGTCATGAACTCCACCTTTTCGGGGAAGCGCCGCTTCTGGTGCGGGGTCATGATGTAACAGCGCCTGGCCCAGGCGGCGATCTCCTGAGACCCGCCCGAGCCGGGCAGGCGGACCTTGGGATGGTCATATCCGCCGATCACGGTTGCATTGATGTTGCCGAACTTATCGATCTGGGCGCCGCCCATAAAACCGACGTCCACGTTGCCGCGCTGCAGGTAGTTGGCGAAAATGTCGTACATGCTCACCACCGAAAGCGAGCCGCTGACCAGGGTGGGGTCGCCAATCGAAAGCGGCAGACGAGCCGGCTCGGCGCCGATCACCCCCGCTTCGTAGATCATGACCAGGTTGGGGGCGTGAGTCAGCTTGGCGAGGTTGCAGGCCAGGTTGGGCTGCCCGACACCGACAAACACCACGTCGCCATCACGCAGGAGCCGGGCGGCATTGATGATCATCAGCTCGGCGGAGGAATACTTGATCTCTTCCATAATTTCCTTTCCTAAACCCTAAAGGTCTGGGAGACCGGTAGGGTTTCGTTCAAGAATGATTTGATAATATCAAACACTTCCTGCGGTCGTTCCAGCGGCAGGATATGGGTGGATTTTTCCAGGGTTTCAACTCGTACCTGCGGCTGCTTCTGTTTCACCAGCTTCGCCGCGTCTTCCAGAAATGT
>DATAKV010000735.1:0-9218 GCA_036261375.1 Anaerolineales bacterium | reverse complement strand
TCCAGCCGATGGATGAGCAAAACCTCGAACGCCACTTTAACCAGCGCAGCAGTCGATTCGGTTACAAGTCCCTGGTTGATGTAATCTTTATGGATCCAATATCCGATCTCAAGCTGATTATCGCCGATGCGTGTGTGAAGCCCTGTCCCACCCAGCAATCGTGTCTCGTCCGGGTTGAAGATGCCGTAGATGTAATCTTCGCCCAAATCAAACAGACCGCGGAACCGTTTTACGCGCTCGGCTTTTGTCTCGAACGGTTCGGGCTCTTGATGAGCCCATGGCATCCAGGGTTTAAGGTGCTCGACATTTTCAATGACCGAATCGGCGAGGAGCTGCGCATCCGAGGGCTGGTAGCAGCGGATGACAAGCCGCTCTGTTTCGATACGGTAGGCGGGATTCTTGATGTTCTGGTCGCTCATTTTTTCTTCGACGGTTTTTTTGTGGTCTTCGGTTTTTTATTGAAACTGCCAAGCAGGGATGCCAGCTCCTTTTCTTCGCTGATCTGCCCTTTGAAAAAATCGTTCATGAAGTGGGACCGGCGCAGGCGTAAGGCCATGGGCGCTACCTGGATCAGGTCGCTGGTAATGACCTCTTCACGCCCATCTGCCGCTGCATAGGCGCGTGCTGACTCGAATAACGTGATCTCGGCGCGCAGAGAGTCGATTCCCATGCGCTGAACAAGCTCGATGGCAGGATTGGCAATTTCGTCCGGGATGACCACCCTGGGGACTCTCTCACGAGCAGTCCTGATCTCAGCCGCAGCCGCCTCCATTTCCGCTGCGAACTGGCTGAGCATCCGGCGCGGATTTGCCAGGTACGCCTGTACCCGCCGGTAGGCCTCCAGGCGCTCTTCAGTGCTCTCCAGGCCGCGCACGATCACGCGCAGGCCGAAGCGATCGAGGATCTGCGGGCGCAGGCGGCCCTCCTCCGGGTTCATGGAACCGATTAGGACGAAGCGCGAGCGGTATGTCGCTACCACTGGACCGCGCCGTACGGTGTACGAGCCCTGTGCGGATGCATCCAGGATGGAATCCACAATATCATTGTCGAGCAGGTTGATCTCATCGATGTAGAGCAGGTTGAGGTCTGCCTGGGCCAGGATGCCGCGACGCAATCGCAGGCGCTCATGCAGGGCGGCGCGTTCGTCTATGCTGCCGACCACATCGTCAAGCCGGGCATTCAGCGGAAGCTCGATCAACCGGACTTTATCGGGCGCGGTCAAGGGCTTGCCTTCGCCATATTTTCTGGCGCAATCCGGGCAGACGGCATCCAGGCCGCCGATCTCAATGTCCTCGGGCGTACACCCATAAAAGCAGGTGCTGCGCTCCACCTGTGGCAAAAGTCCAAGCACGCTCCGGACGGCTGTTGTCTTGGCCGTGCCGCGCGGACCGATCAACAGGATGCCACCGATGTTCGGATTGATAAGCCCCAGCAGCAGCGCAAGCTTCATCTCCTGCTGGCCGACGATTCCCAGGAAAGGGAAGGGAAGTGGTTCGGTCACGCGTCCCTCCTCGGCAGGCAGAGGTGGGAGTGCTTTCCCCGCGACGTAATCCACCAGCTCGCGCAGGTTGCGAAACGGGTTGGGGGGCTGTTCCTTCTGTTCCGGCGGGGTGATTTGGGTATCCGTCATTCGAACTTTCACACTGGGCAAAACGAAGCGCAGTTCCGGCTATCGGTGCCCGATTTATGCTCGGGATGGGGTCATTTATTCTTCAATCGTCTTTCCTGGCGTTCCTTTGCTTCATCCATCCGGCGTTGTTGGGCTTCCGTCTCCACCGTCAGACCTGGTACAGAGGTGGGCCTGCCCTCATCGTCGAGGGCGACGTAGACGAGATAGGCCGTATTGGTGTGGGTGCGCTCCCCCGTGACCGGATTCTCGGCGTTGACCTGTACTTCCACTTCCATGGACGTCCTGCCGACGTAGGTGACTTCTGCTGTAAGGATGACCAGGTCGCCGATCAGGATCGGCTGGCGGAAGACCATCGAGTCCATGGCGACGGTGACCGCCTTGCGCTGGGCATGGCGCATGCAGGCCAGCGCCCCGGCTTCGTCCATAAGCTTCATGATCCAGCCTCCATGCACATTTCCCAGAAGGTTGGCATGCTCCAGATGCATCAACTGGGAGAGGGTGATGCGTGAAGCGCTAACAGGTTTGCTTGTTTTTGATTCAGTCATGCTGATGCAAGTTCCTGCATGAGTTTACCATGGCGCTGTCGAGGTTTGAATATCTAATCCAGGTCATTCCGCAGTTCACCGGTGTCTACGGTGTGCAGGCGTTCGGGCTCCTCGGCAAGTATATCCACCAGGCTATGGGGCAGGTCGCTCAGCAGCGGAGCGAGCGGAGTAAAAGCCGGGGTTGTCAATCTCCGGGGTGGCGGAGGCGTTTTTTGGCGCGGCCGAATGTCATCTTCGGCACGCTTACGCACGATACGTGGATCACTGGTCACGAAACCGACATAGTTACCGAGCACGGAGTAGACCTCCCGCTGCGGGGTGACCCAGCCGATCCATTCGCCGCTGCGGTTGTAAAGGTAGGGGAATACAAGGTATGCCTCCACTTCACCGCGCGAGCTGTAAATGGGAATAATACGAGCTTGACCTTGTGACATGGATTCTACCTGGTGTGTTGGATGCTCATAGATCCTGGGAAGGTTTATCGAACAGGGTCTTTGTCCCAATCATCACGCATTATTTCCTTGTGGCGTATCAATCTATATCATTATACGTCCAATAGCGGTTGATGAAAAAGTTCCAGATCATGACAACCGCAATGGCAAAACCGAGGGTTGCATTTTTTGCGAGCAGGTGGGCGGTTCCCAGGGGAACATGGGTTAATTTTTCCACCGCAAGAGCCATCGGAGGCTCCACATAATGAAGGATCGGGATACGAAAGGCGATTCCTGCCGCATTTACCAGGAAGAACATTCCGAGCTGGTGCAGGAAGTGCCGGGACCGGGAATCGGGATACGTCCAATAGCGGTTCAGCGTGAAGTTACTGAGAACCGCGCAGATGAACGAGATACTCCCCGCGTAAACGAGCCGCAAACTGAACATGTGGGTCATCAGGTTCATGACGCCGAAATCGATCAGAGCCCCCAGGGCGCCAACCGTGGCGAACTTCAGAAAGCGGACACGCTCCCGATTCTCGGCCAAGATCATTCAAGACCCAGCTTGTTCTTAAAGTATGGGATCGTCTTGCTGATACCCTCCTCCAGGTTTACTTTTGGTTCCCAGTTTAGGATCTTGCGTGCCCGCGTGATATCGGGTCGTCGCTGCTGGGGGTCGCGTACACTGCGTGCATCCTTGACAAAGGTGATGCCTGCCTGGTTGCCTGTGATCCGGTTGATCGTCTCGGCAAATTCAAGGATGGTCATTTCATGCTGGTTGCCGATATTGACCGGCAGGTGCTCGTTGGAGTAAAGCAATCGGACGATGCCTTCGATCAGGTCATCCACGTAGCAGAAGGAGCGAGTCTGGTTACCTTCCCCATAGACGGTGAGCGGCTGGCCGAGCAGCGCCTGCTTGAGCAGGTTGGGAAGGGCGCGGCCGTCTTCCAGGTCCATGCGCGGACCATAGGTATTGAAGATGCGGACGATGGCTGTGTCCACCTTGTGAGCGCGATGATAGGCCATGGTCAACGACTCGGCAAAGCGCTTGGCCTCATCATAAACGGCTCGCGGTCCAGCCGGATCCACATTCCCGGCATAGTCTTCCGTCTGCGGATGAACGAGCGGATCGCCATAGATCTCGCTCGTCGATGCAAGCAGGAACCGGGCCTTGTTGTCGCGTGCCACCCCCAGGCAATTATGTGTCCCCAGGGCGCCGGCTTTCATGGTCTGGATGGGCAGGTTGAAGTATCCGGACGGGGAAAGCGGGTTGGGGCTGGCCGGCGAGGCGAAGTGCAGGATCGCATCCACCTTGCCGCGCACAAAGATGTAATTGGATACATCGTGCTTGTGGAATGAAAAATTCTCGTTCCCCATCAGGTGAGCGATATTCTGGAGGTTTCCCGTCACGAAATTATCCAGCCCAATGACTTCATGTTCTTCCGAAAGAAGGCGGTCGCATAGATGGGAACCGAGAAACCCAGCCGCTCCCGTGATCAAAATTCGCATTGTTTAGTTTCCTCTCTGAATCTGCGCCCTGTCTGAGTGCCGTGCACCCGGTTCAGTGCGAGTTGTTATTTCCAATCGATCCGTGTCACCAGGCCATCGCCGGTCACTTGAAACGGTTCTGCGCTGCCGCTATCCAGAAGCCAGAGGTTTCCCTGGTAGATCACGGCAATAAAATCACCCGACTGACCTTCGATCGGTTCCGGTGCCCAGATGGGAGTTTGTGGCTCCAGGCCAGGGGCATCTTCTGAGGGGAAGAGTGTACGCCGGTTCGATCCATCCCGGTCCATCACGACCACGCGGTAGCGGCTGGTCTCGCTCTGCTCGGGAAAGATCGCCTGCAGATAGGCAACCTGGTACTGCCGCTCCCGGTTATTCGATTGCATAACTGACACAGACGGGTAGGCGAACATCCCTGTCTTTTCGACCAGCCGGACCGCGGCATTGTTTTCAAACGATGTCACCTGGATGTCAAAAAAGGGCGAGTCTTCTGCGCTCACGAGACTTGGAGGCGGGGCGTGCGATGTGAAATACAATGTCTCGCCATCCGCACCCCAGGCAATGGACGGGAGCCAGGCCCAATCGCTGTGAGTATTGAGCGGCGTGATATTCAACAGGGGCTTGAGATATTTCCCATCGATATCAACGAGGCCAATGCCATCTGGTTGCGCATATGCCAGCCGCCCATCGGTTGAAAAAGCAAAAGTCATACCCCACCAGCCGTAGACACCGCCATTGCTGGCATCCAGGATCTTCCGCTTTTCACCGGTGCTAATACTATAGCGGGAGAGATCGTTATTCGCCTGCCAGCCTGGGGCGGTCGAACGCGGCTCGACGGTTGAATACGCGATCGAATTCGTACCCGGGATCCAATCGGCAAAATGGACAATGTTAGTCAGCCCGGTACTGAACGGATTGCCTCCATCTGTGCGGACCGCCCACAGCGTGTTGATCTCCTGGCCGGCCGGCTTGGTGGATCTTCGGGTGAAGATCAAATACATCCCATTGGGGGAGAGCTTGAAGATGCGCCCGTCCAGGTCGCCGGTTGTCACCAGGGCCGTGCGGTTGGCAGTGGATGTATCGATGATCCAGGCGTTGCCGCCGGCGAGATAAGCCAGCTTGCCGGGGATAGGCAGGGGCGCGAAGGACGTCTGGGCGCCAACCATCATGATCTCCGGAAGGCCTTCCTGCAGGATAACGGTCTTGACCACGGCCCGGCTGATCTCCACACCATCTTCGAGGACACGGCGGTAGGTCAGTTCCTGCAGGCCGTTGACGCCCGCCTGGACCAGCCTCGTTTCTCCTTCGGGCAGGGACTCATTGCGGACAACCTGCCTCTCGAATGGAATGATCTGCTCCTCGGTCTCAAACTCCTCTTCAACGCGTACGATCCGGACGGAGTCACCGGTGTTCAAAACCGCATAGGGAGGCGGATCAATCCGGTCCAGTTCGGAAAACGCCAGCCCGGCCGACTGCAGGGCCTGGGTCACAGTGCTTCCTGCGGCCACCTTTACATTGCGCGAATCACCATCAGCAGTAATACTGATGGTGATATCTTCCTCTGTGACCTGCGGCGAGCGGCAGCCCGCCAGCAGGAGGAGCGCCACGAAAAGAGGGAGCAGGAGCCGAATGGGTGTGATGCGGTGCATATCGTACGGTAGAGCGCCTTGTCTGTGGTCTGCGACCTCTGCTTAGCGCGTGAAGTATTGTATAATCCGTCCGCTATCGGATACGACCGGTGACGGTCATGATCCCATTGGCGATGGTGATGGTTTCGATTCTCAATCCGGTCGCGACGGGCCCGAGGGAACCTGTGTAGGCCTCACGGACCATGGCTTCAATGGTGTCTTTAAGGCCCTCCGGTGCAGGCAAAGGACCAAAGTCGGCAGAAACAATCTCAATATCCGGCTGGCCCTCTGCGTCCACGCCGACGCTGACGATAATGCCGATATTGGCGTTGAACATGCCTCGCTGGGATTTGCCGTAGATCTGCATCTGGCCGTCCCGAAGGTAAACCTGAGGCTCGCTGATCAGCGGCTGGTTGTCCTGCTGCAGGTTGGGGTCACTTTGCAACCGTGATGCCAGATAGGAAGTGATCTGCTGCTCGGTCAGGTTCAGGGTGATCTCGCCGGTCTGGGCGCCTTCTTCGAACGCTCGCTGGACCTCATCCTGTATGCTTTGTGCATATTCGGTCGAGATCGGGACAGGCGGCAGGCTGGAATAGTCGGGTCCTCCTACGTTGATGTTACAGGCAAGCGCTGTAAGCACGAGTAATAGTATAAATAGTGGAAACGCGTATCTTGGTTGTCTCATTTCTCATCCAGAATTCATAAACTTGGTTTGTTGGCGGAGCAATTATAGCATGGGCGACTTACAACCTTCTTCACAGCAGGATATCGAAATCGAATTGCCACTTTCCGTACAAGTGGAGGCGATGTTGTTCGTCGCCGCAGAGCCTGTGACACCTGCCCAGCTGGCGGCGGCCCTGGATGTGGCTATCTCGGTCGTCGAGCGCGGACTCAACGAACTGGATGCCTCCCTCGCCGGCCGCGGATTGCGTCTTCAGCGGCACGCAGGGCGCGTCCAGCTGACGACCGCGCCGGAACTAGCCGAGCTGGTCGAGCGCTTCCTCGGCCTTGAAGCCACCTCTCATCTTAGCCGGGCCGCCCTGGAGACCCTGGCGATCATCGCCTACCAGCAGCCGGTCACACGCCCTCAGATCGATTCGATCCGCGGTGTGAACAGTGACAGCATGATGAAAAGCCTGCTGAACAAAGGCCTGATCCTCGAATCCGGCCGCGCCGATGGCCCCGGCCGCCCGATCTTGTATTCCACAACCCCTGAATTTTTACAGCATTTTGGCCTGAACTCCATCCTCGAAATGCCGCCGCTGGCAAAACCGGAAGAGGAAGAAGAGACGCACGACGAGATGTTGAAGGGATAAAAAGGAGGGCGGCTCTCGCAAGTCGCCTTCTTTTTATTCGTTGCTGGCTACCTGGAACAGCGTGATCTGCATGCCGTCCGGGTCCTGAAGACGGACGTTGTAATCACCCCACGGTGTTTGGACCGGCGGATGAACCAGAGTGGCTCCATGAGCGAGCAGTCGCTCCAGGGCCGCCTGCAGGTCAGGAACCCGCATGGCAAACCGGATTTGGCCGCTAACTCGTTTCCCTGCCTCGAGATTGTCAATCACCTCGGCTTGCCGTTCGTCGAACAATTCAAGAGTGGCTTTGCCCATTTCGAGCATCATCGCCTGGCCCCCATCGTTGTTCCAGATGGCGGCAGGCTCGATTCCGAGACCTTCACAATAAAATTTCACTGCATCCTTAAAACCCTGGCTGGTGAGGGCGATACGCAGCTCAAAAACAGGTTTGAATGGGTTCGAATGGTCCATGAAAAACTTCCTTTTGGATGTTACTGCCCTTCATTGGCAACACCATACTTGTTTAATATCTGGTCTTCGATTTCAAAATCAGTCTCCCCGTTCGCAAGATAAGCCCCCTGCTGATAACATTCCACAATCGCTTTGAGAAGATTCTTGACGGACGGAAATTTCCGGTAGTATCCGGCTTCCCGGAAATTGTAGAAAACCCCGCCGGTTTCGTAGGTCTCTTCAGGGTCATAGTAGTAGCCGTCCCCCGCGCTGTCTGGAAAGAGGATCAACCAGTGTTCCTCATGCGCCATTAGCAGGCTGAAGCCTTTTTCCAGGTACTGCTCGTTGAGCTCACGGTTGGTCCGGATGGCCTGCTCCAGGGACCAAAACCCGTGGCCGGGAAACAGCTCCAGATCATTTGCCAGACCGTTATGCCAGCGGTATAAGGCCTGCATTTCCGAGTGGATGGGGCGTCCGAGTCTGGTTTCTGCCTGGCGGAGCTGCTCGTCGCTGATCCCTGGCTGGAGAAATGGAATGATATCCGGCCGGTGGGTTTTTAGCTCATCTTCCAGCGACCGGAGCAGGGCGTCCATGGACTCGTCTACGACTCCTGGCATCGACGATAATCGCTGTGCCCGAGAAAATCTGCCCCGGAAAGCGACCAGAGAATAGATCAAAACGAGTACTACCAGACCTGCTATCATGATTAAAATCGTTTTTTTCATGGTATTGGCTTATTATAACGATTCGCCATATCGTCTTTTCGGTCAACCCATAAAAAAACAGCATCGACTGGTCCTGCAGGGCAGACGTATTGGAAGTATAATTTATGAGACTTTTGCGTCCCGGGCAGGTTATATCGATAGATCCATAATGAAAACTCGCCCGCCCGGCGGTGAAATTAATGAGCATTTCCTCCCCCGGTTTATTGTTTTGGGGAGGATTGTGCAAGGAGCAAGGTTCCATGCCTACCATTATTCGGAAACAAGTTTCGAACATTGTGGAGACTCGCAGAGATGTTTACATGTCCAGCTGGCAGGTCCATTCGAGCATTTGGACGCCGCCTACGGATGTGTATGAGAACGAGTCCAGTCTGATCGTCAAAGTGGAAGTCGCCGGGATGCGGGAGGAGGATTTCGAAGTAGCCGTGGAAGACCAGATCCTTATCATCCGCGGCAACCGCCAGGGTCAAAACGAGCGGCGCGCCTACCACCAGATGGAGATCCGATTTGGTCGTTTTGAGATTACGGTCGGCCTGCCTGCCGGCGTAGACCTGGAGGCAGCTTCTGCTGAATACAAGGAAGGGTTCCTGACGATTACCTTCCCGAAACTACGTGCCAAACAAATCGAGGTTGAATAACAACATGCCTGCATCCCGTTGGCAAACAAGCCTTCAAGATATCCTGCAGTGGAACGATGACGATGAAAATGAACTTTTGTCCATGATCGTGCCTTCGATGTTTTCGAAGACGCCCAAGAAGGAAAACGATTCAAACGAATCCAATCCCAGCCAGACATCCAGTGCAACCAAATATCCGGAGATCCTGCCGATTCTGCCGCTGCGCGGTGTGGTCGTCTACCCCCAGACAGCTGTCCCGTTGACAGTCGGTCAGCCGCGCTCGATCAAACTGGTGGACGATGTCGTCGGTGGAGACAAGCTGGTTGGCCTGGTGGCGAGCACTAATCCCGACATGGAGTCGCCCGGTCCGAACGATCTATATAAGGTTGGCACG
>DATAKV010000730.1:0-3225 GCA_036261375.1 Anaerolineales bacterium | reverse complement strand
CCAGGGGTGTTGACATCCAGTCACTCCAAAACGGCTCTGCAGAAGTAGAGCTGCTCCAACAGCCCAATAATCTCAACGCCACCGTTCAGGAGCGGGCCGTGCAGACCGCCATCCGCCGCGTGAGCAGTTCAGTAAACGCTGCCCAGAATGCGGTCAGTCAGAGAGAGACGATCCAGCCCTTTGCTTCGGAGGAAGAGAAACAGGCATATTTTGAGACAACCCTCCAAACAGCGCAGGCCCTCCAGAATGAGGCACCGGAACGTGTGATGGTCGTCGAAGGGAATACGGAAGACCAGGTGGAATACGACCCGCGCGCCAACACATCGGCGGGACAGCTGATCACCTGGGTGTTCATTCCCCTGTTTGGCATCTCAGCCTTGTTTGCCTACGAGCGCCAGCAGGGCACCCTGCGCCGCCTGCTCACCACTCCGGCGAACAAGGCAACCTTCCTTCTGGGCACGATTACCGGTCAGGTGGTCATGGCCCTGATTCAAATGCTCCTGCTGGTAGGATTTGGCATACTGGTCATGAAGCTAGGCTGGGGACGCGAGCCGTTAGCCTTATTCGTGATTCTGCTCACCTCTGCCTTAGCCGCCGCGGCATTTGGGACCGCCATGGGCACGTTCATCAAGACCGAAGGACAGGCCAGCGGGCTGAGCATCATGTTTGGTATGGTCTTCGCCCTGATGGGCGGATGCTGGTACCCTCTGGAGCTCTTCCCGCCTGCAATCCAGAATGCGGTTAAGATCCTCCCCACCCGCTGGGCTATGCAGGGGATGCTGGATCTTGTCCTGCGCGGGGGAGGCCTGCCAGATGTGCTACCGGAAGCAGCCGTATTGCTCGGGTTTGCGGTGGTCTTTTTTACTGTCGGTGTACTGCGGTTCCGCTACGAGTGAATAGGAACGTCCCGCCCTGCGAAAAGGCGGGATGCTATTCCTTAAGACAGCCAGACTATTGGGTGGGTTTCAAAGCGGGATGGGGTTTTTCACGCGGCGTGGAGAAGAATTCTGCCGGCAGTCCGATGGCCGTCAGGCTGGGCCCGTTCTGCGAGTCATCGAGAGACATGAAGTACAGCTCGATCTCGCTGCTATCGTATTTTTGGAAAGCAAAAAAGATGTATTGGCCATCCGGGCTCCAGCGGGCGTCACGGTAGCAGCATTCCCCCTCGATGGGATTGAGCTTCACCGATTCCTTGCTGACACTGTCATACAGGTACAAATTGCCAAAGCCATCATTGCGGATGGAGTCGTTCCACAGGAACCGGCGATCGCCGTCCCAGTCATAGCTGGTAATCCGCCGGGTGCTTTCATTTTCATATTCGATATGTGTACCGGGGATTTGATCCATGCGGACCAGGCCCGTGGTGGCGCAATTGAAAATATCGATGGTGACGAGAAAGATCTGGTCCGAGTTGACATAGCGGGTATCGATCACCTGGGCTGCCAGCCGGGTATTGTCATTCGACCAGCGCACATCCCGGAAGGGAAACTGGTTATAAAAACAATTGTCATCCATGGCGATCAGGTTGAACCGGGTTGTGACATTGCTGAGAGCATCCAAATCAAAGGGCAGGATATTTAACGTCCGCTGGATGCTGATCGCGGCGAACTTTCCATCGGGCGAGACGCGGAATCCTTCCAGGGATTCATCGGCGTCGAAACAGACGACCTGCTGGGCGCGGTTGGTCGTCGAATCCAGCAGGAACGCGCAGTTCCGGGACATGTAGATCAACCGTCCGCCTGCGATCCAGTGCAGGTTGGATTTGGGTGAGTTATCCGTCCGCACCAGGGTCAGCTCGCTGCCGTCCGGGTTCATCAGGTACAGATCGTTTCCGGAAAGCAGGGCGATCTTTTCCACATTCCCAGGCGGCAGAACTGGCGTGGGGGATTCCTGTACGATGGTCATAGTTGCCGTGGGCATGGATGTGGGTTCCAGAGTCGCCGTCAGAGTGGGGACCGCCGGAACGGACGCTTGCACAGTTGTTGGAGTGGGGGCCGGTGAGGACAGGAACGGCAGCTGGCTGCGAAAGGCAAAGAGTCCTCCGAGGGCGAGCAGAGCGACCACAGCAAACGCAGTCAGGCCACGTCGTTGCTTGGTCCGGGAGGGATCCTGCAGCTTCATCAGCGTTGTGGAGGTGGGCAGAGTCCGTTCTTCACCGTAGGCAGCCTTGGTCAGGGCGCGGGCCATGTCTACGGCGCTCTCATAGCGGTCGTTGCGGTTCTTAGCCATCGATTTCTTGATGATGGCGTCCACTTCTTCGGTCAGGTCGGGGTTGGACTTCAGGATCTCAGGCACCGGCTCCGAGACGTGCTTGACAAGGACACCGAACGAATCGGTTGCCTGGTACGGTTTTTCGCCGGTCAGCATCTCGTACATGATGACGCCCAACCCGTAGATATCGGTGCGGTGGTCAACCGGCAGACTCTGCGCCTGCTCCGGGCTGATGTATTCGGGCGTGCCGATAAAGCCGTTGCCGCTGTTCGTGCGGAACGTATCGGCGATCAGCTTTGCCAGGCTGAAATCGGTGATGTAGGGATTGTTGTGATTATCGAACAGGATATTGTCCGGCGTCAGGTCGCGGTGGACGATGCCCTTGCGGTGGGCATATTCCAGCCCGAGAGCGATCCGCTCGACAATATCGGCCGTATCCTGCAGGGACAATTTTCCGCCCTTGATCCAGCGCCGCAGGGACCCGCCCGACATGTAGCGCATGACATAATAAGGCTGCCCGTTCTCCTCCCCCACATCGTAGACCGGCACGATGGCAGGATGCTCGAGCAGGGCGATCATTTTGAGCTCGCGGCGAAAGCGGGCCAGGATCTTGAGGTTGCGCATCAGCTCGAGCGGCAGGACCTTGATGGCCACCTCACGATTAAAGCTGGGATCGAACGCCCGGTACACCGCCCCCATCTCTCCGTGTCCCAGCTCTTCCTTGATCTTGTATCGCCCGATTTTATCCGGATGCATAGGTTAAGTATATCAAAACAGGGTCCATCCAAGGGATGCAATGCTGTTGCGGAAGGCAGGCTTAGCGATTCCCATGCGCCAGCTCCGGCAGGGACTGCAAATAGACCCAGACGGCCTTCATCTCATCATCATTCATATGCTTATACGATCCCCAGGGCATGTACTCCCCGCGTACTTCACGGCCATCGGGGGTCATGCCCGTCCGGAGAGTATCCATAAAACCCTGCTCAGTCCATGCCGGTAGAGCCGAGCCTTCGC
>DATAKV010000727.1:0-3179 GCA_036261375.1 Anaerolineales bacterium | reverse complement strand
AGAATGACGATATCCACGTCACCCTGAAAAACGGTACGGTCCTGCGAGACGATTTCACAACGAATGGTCATAATCACATCCTGTCATTGCGAGGAGGGCAGCAGCCCGACGAAGCAATCCCCTGTTGCGAGGAGATTACTTCGCAACTAGCGCTCGCAACTTGCGCTCGCAATGACATGTAAGTTAGGCGCCCTGTGCAATTCGATCCGCTTTTTCGCGAACGTCTTCGATCGTGCCGGCCATCATGAAGGCCTGTTCGGGCAGGTCGTCGCATTTACCGTCGAGGATCTCGCGGAAGCCGCGCACGGTGTCCTTCAATGGGACGTAGCGGCCTTCGATGCCGGTAAAGCGCTCGGCGACGAAGAACGGCTGGGAGAAGAAGCGCTCGATCTTACGGGCGCGGGCAACCACCAGTTTGTCGTCCTCGCTCAGCTCGTCGATACCGAGGATGGCGATGATATCCTGCAAATCCTTATAACGCTGGAGAACGCGCTGGACTTCGCGGGCGGTTCGGTAGTGCTCATCGCCCACGATATTAGGGTCCAGAATACGGGAGGTGGATCCAAGCGGGTCCACAGCCGGATAGATACCCTTCTCCACGATGGAGCGCTCGAGGGCGATGGTCGCGTCGAGGTGGGTGAAGGTCGCCACCGGCGCGGGATCGGAATAGTCGTCGGCTGGGACGTAGACGGCCTGCATGGACGTGATCGAGCCGGTGCGAGTGGATGTGATCCGTTCCTGCAGCTCGCCCATCTCGGTCGCCAGGGTCGGCTGATAGCCCACCGCCGACGGCATACGGCCCAGGAGAGCCGACACTTCCGAGCCGGACATCGAAAAGCGGAAGATATTGTCGATGAAGAGCAGCACATCCTTGCCGTGGTCACGGAAGTATTCTGCCATGGCCAGCGCCGTGAGGGCTACACGCAGACGGACGCCGGACGGCTCGTTCATCTGGCCATAGACCATGACCGTATCCTTCATTACGCCCGACTCGAGCATTTCACGGTAAAGCTGGGTGCCTTCCCGGGTGCGCTCGCCTACGCCGGCGAATACCGAGTTGCCTTCATGCTCGGTCGCCACCGAGCGGATGAGCTCCATGATGATGACCGTCTTGCCCGTCCCTGCGCCGCCGAAGATGCCCGTCTTACCGCCCTTGGTAAAGGGAGCGATCAGGTCGATGACCTTGACACCGGTCTCGAAGATCTCCACACGGGTGGACTGCTCCGAAAATGGCGGCGCGCTGCGATGGATGGGATACATCGTTTCGGCATCCACCTCACCCTTTTCATCCACCGGGTGGCCGAGTACGTTGAAAATCCGCCCGAGTGTGGCTGGACCCACCGGCACCATGATCGGCGCGCCTGTCGCAAAGGCAGGGACGCCGCGCTGCAGGCCATCTGTGGCGTCCATCGCCACTGTGCGGACCCAGTTATCACCGATATGCTTTTGTACCTCCAGAACAAGAGTCTCCTTGCCCTCGCGTTCGACCTCGATCGCTTCGAACAGATCGGGAATATCCTCCCGGGGAAACTCCACATCCACCACACCCCCCAGAATTTGTACGACACGGCCTGTTGCCTTTGCCATGAATGGTTCCTCCAGTTATTCAGCGGACAGCGCTTCTGCGCCGCCCACAATATCCAAAATATCGTTCGTGATCGCCTGTTGGCGAACCTTGTTATACGCCAGCTGCAGCGCTGTGACCAGCTCCTTGGCATTATCGGTGGCATTGCGCATGGCGACCATGCGGGCCGCGTGCTCGCTCGCCTGTGACTCGAGAACCGCCTGGTAGATCTGCAGCGCCGTAAAACGCGGGATCATTTCGTCCAGGATGTCCTTCTGGTCCGGCTCGAACTCGTATGCTGCGGCAGGACCCGTGTGGTGCTCGCCAAAATCCTGCACCAGGCCCTCCCGGTTGCCCATTTCGAGCGGCAGCAGTTGCTTGACGTTGGTCACCTGGCGCGCCATGCTGACGAAGTCGGTGTAGATCAGAAAAACCTCATCCACGTCGCCCCTGATGAATTCATCCACAGCCAGACGGCCGATCGCAGAGACTGCGAAGAACTTCGGCGAAGACGGAAGATTGCTAAAATCCGCCACAACCGGTTTGCGGAGCCGGTACAGGAGGTCGCGACCTTTACGGCCTACTGTAATGTATTTTACAGGGAGATGGTATTTATCGAACCGCTGCAAAACATAGCGGATGATGTTCGTGTTGTAGGCGCCTGCCAGTCCCCGGTCGGCAGTCATGACGATAACCAGGGCGTTCTGCGGGTTGGACCGCGGGGTCAGCAGCGGATGCAGGTTGAGCCCCCCGGGCTGGTTGGTGATATGCGTCAGGACCTGCCAGGCCTTGGTCGCGTAGGAGCGGGTCGCGGACAGCGCCTGGATTGCCTTGCGTACCTTGGCGGCGCTGACCGCCTCGAGGGCGCGCGTCACCTGGGAGATGTTCTTTACACTCTTGATGCGAAGCCGCATCTCTCGCGCAGATGCCATGGGTTATGCCTGCCAGGTGTGCAGGAAGGCATCCAGTGCCTTGACCATGCTTTGACGGTTGCTGTCGGTGATCGCTTTCTTCTCGGTGATGTCCCTGCCCACTTCCGGGTAGGACGCCTCCATGAACCGCAGCAGGTCGGCCTGCCATTGTGCCATGTTCGTCACCGGGACCTGGTCGGCGTAGCCGTTGGTGCCGGCGAACAGCACGATCACCTGGTCGGATAGCGACATGGGGGAATACTGCGGCTGTTTTAGAATTTCCTGCATGCGCTGGCCGCGTCCGAGCTGCTGCTGGGTGGCTTTGTCGAGGTCGGAGGCCATCAGCGCAAACGCAGCCAGCTCACGGTAAGAAGCCATATCAAGGCGCAGGCGACCTGCCACCTGTTTCATGGCTTTCGTCTGTGCGTCACCCCCTACACGCGAGACCGAGATACCTACGTTTACCGCCGGACGGATGCCTGCGTTGAACAGGTTTGTTTCCAGGTAAATCTGCCCATCCGTAATGGAAATCACGTTGGTGGGAACATAGGCAGAAACATCGCCGAGCAAGGTTTCAATGATCGGCAGGGCCGTGAGCGAGCCGCCTGTACCCTGTACTTTTACGATCTTGAAATCATCGGGATTGCTTATTTGTTTGCGAGCTTCTTCGGCTTCATCTTTAGCAATCGGTCCACCATAGACTT
>DATAKV010000705.1:0-6060 GCA_036261375.1 Anaerolineales bacterium | reverse complement strand
CGGCAGGAGTACTACCATGACACTTGAGATTTTCTTCCGGATCGCCTTCTTCATCGTATTCTTCAGCTTTGCCTTTGTCATGACCGCTTTCACAAAAAAGGCAAAAGCGCGCAAGGAGGACACTGCCAGGCGCGTGAAGCTGCACGACGAGCACGAAGTTCCACTCCTGCTGCGACTGCGCCAGATCTTTGGAATCCCTTTTTATCTCGGAGTCCTGGTCTGGACTTTCGCACCGGGATATATGGAATGGTCTGCAGTCGCTTTCCCGATCTGGGCTCGCTGGACCGGGCTGGTGCTCGGCCTATTTTCCATCCTGCTCAATGCCTGGAGTCACAGGACTCTCAGCCAACGGCTCGGAGAGGACTTCGATCCGGCTCTCCGTCTGTTGAAGGTTCCCAGCCTGGTCAAGGAAGGGCCGTATGCCAAAATGCGCCACCCGATCTATCTGGCGTTTTTGCTGATGCAGATCTCGGTTCTGCTGTTGACCGCCAACTGGTTTATCGGATTGTGCGGGATCGCGATCATCCTTTCTGTCATCGCGATCCGCGTGCCTGAAGAGGAAAAGTTACTGATGGAGCAGTTCGGTGACGAGTACGGCAACTACCGGAAACAGACCGGCTCCATGTTTCCCAAATTTACAAGGTAAGGATAAAGTCATGAAACGATCTCTGACGTTTTTAGTATTGGTATCCCTTTTACTTTCTGCATGTGCATCCTCTGGGGGAGAATCCGATCTTCCGATCGCGGAGCGAACGATCAATGTCGTCACGACAACCGGCATGATTGCCGACGCCGTCATCAATGTGGGCGGTGAGCGCGTCCAGGTCCAGTCGCTCATGGGACCGGGTGTGGATCCGCACCTTTACAAAGCCAGCGAGAATGACGTTCAGACTTTGCAGGAGGCGGATATCGTCTTCTATAACGGCCTGCACCTCGAAGCCCAGATGGGCGAAGTGCTGGAGCGTATGAACGACTTTGGGATCAGAACCGTTGTCGTCACGGATAAGATCGACCGCTCCACCCTCCTGGCCCCGCCTGAATTCGCCGGAAACTATGATCCTCATGTCTGGTTCGATGTCACGCTCTGGATGAAAGCCGCCGATCAGATCAAGGAAGCGCTCATAGAGGCCGACCCCACGAATCAAGCCGTCTATGAAGCAAATGCCGAAGCCTATCTCGCGAAGCTGGAGGAATTGCATCAATACGTTCTAAGCCAGGCAGAAGGAATCCCTGCCGAACAGCGCGTCCTGATCACGGCACATGATGCCTTCAATTACTTCGGCCGGGCGTATGGCTTCGAAGTCCGCGGTCTGCAGGGCATCAGCACCGAGGCGCAGGCAGGCACGGCCGATGTCCAGGCGCTGGCCGACTTCATCGTGGAGAGGCAGATTCCTGCCGTCTTTGTCGAGTCATCCGTGCCGCAGAGGAATGTCGAAGCGGTACAGGCAGCTGTCCAGTCCCGGGGATTTGACGTAAAGATCGGCGGCTCACTATTCTCGGATGCGATGGGGACGGCAGGCACGCCCGAAGGGACGTATGTGGGCATGGTTCGGCATAATATTGACACCATTGTTGCAGCACTGACGGGAGAATAAAATGGCGGAAAAAGCAATCGAAGTAACCGACCTGACAATCGCCTACCGGGATAAACCCGTGTTATGGGATGTGGATATGGATGTCCCCTCCGGTACGCTGATGGCGATTGTGGGGCCGAACGGAGCAGGCAAGACAACCCTGATCAAGTCTATTCTGGGCCTGGTCAAACCCGCAGCCGGGCAGGTTCTTGTTCTGGGCAAGCCTTATGAAGAACAGCGTCACCTGGTTGGGTACGTTCCCCAACGCGGCAGCGTGGACTGGGATTTCCCAACCAGTGTGCTGGATGTGGTCATGATGGGACGTTATGGCGCCCTTGGCTGGCTGAAACGACCGGGCCCCTCAGAGCGGGCTGCGGCGCTGGAAGCGCTCGAAAAGCTCGGCATCCGTCATTTAGCGGAGAGGCAGATCAGCCAGCTCTCCGGCGGCCAGCAGCAGCGCGTCTTTTTGGCACGCGCGTTGGTTCAGGATGCCCAGCTGTACTTCATGGACGAACCTTTCCAGGGTGTGGATGCAACCACCGAGCGCGCCATCGTAACACTGCTCCAGGAACTGCGCTCCGCCGGGAAGACCGTTGTCGTCGTCCACCACGATCTGCAGACGGTTCCGGAATATTTTGACTGGGTCACCATGCTCAATGTCCGCCGCATCGCCTCTGGACCGGTACACGAAGTGTTCACCGAACAAAACCTGCGCCTGACATATGGGGGCAAGGTCGCCTTCCTTAGCGCAGCCGGAAATGGAAAAAGCGAAAAACTCTAATGGACATCGCCCAGCTTTTCCACGATCTTTTGTTCGATTACACCCTGCGCACAGTATCGATCGGCGCGGCCATCCTCGGGCTTGTCAGCGGCATGCTTGGTTCTTTTGCCGTCCTGCGCAAGCAGAGCCTGCTCGGTGATGCCATTTCTCATGCTGCTTTGCCCGGCATCGTGCTGGCCTTCCTGATCACACGCGAGCGCGAGCCGGTTGTGCTCATGTTTGGTGCCCTGATCGCGGGCTGGCTGGCAACACTCTTCATGCTGGCCGTCACCCGAACGACGCACATCAAGAACGACACTGCCCTGGGCCTGGTCCTTTCGGTGTTCTTCGGGTTCGGCTTGATGCTGCTCACCTTCACACAACGACTCCCCGATGCCACCCAGGCAGGCCTGGACAAGTTCCTCTTTGGCCAGGCCGCCACCCTCCTTCAAAGAGATGTGGTTACGATGGGGGTCATCGGCCTTGTCGTTCTAGGGCTGCTGGTCATTTTTTGGAAGGAATTTAAACTTGTCACCTTCGATCCTGAATTCGCCGCCAGCCTGGGATTCCCGGTTCGTGCACTGGATGTACTGCTCACCACCCTGCTGGTGATTGCGATTGTCATTGGCTTGCAGACTGTGGGCGTTGTACTGATGTCTGCTATGATCGTGGCGCCCGCCGCCGCAGCCCGCCAATGGACAGACAGGCTCGGTATCATGATCCTGCTCGGTGGGTTGATCGGCTCGCTTGCCGGGGTAGGCGGCACTTTGATCAGCAGCTCGGCGGAGCGCCTGCCGACCGGCCCTGTGATTGTGCTGGTCGTGAGTATACTTGTCCTGTTCTCGATGTTGTTCGCCACAAACCGTGGACTGATCTGGAACTGGATCCGCTCTCGTCAGAACAGCCGCAAACTGCGTGCCCGGGCCGTCCTCGCCGACTTGAACACTCTGGCACTGCAGCACCCCGACCAGGAGCATGGACATTCCGTAGCGGTCTTGCGCGCCATGAGCCCAAATCCCGATGGTGTCTCGCATGCATTACAGCAGCTCAGCGAGCGGGGCCATGCCCGCGAAGTATCGCATGATGTCTGGGCATTGACGGAAGAAGGCCTCGCACAGGCCAGCCAAAATATAAGGAATGAAAAGGAGTAGGGCATGTCACAGGCGCAATTCGAAATTCAATTGATCGCTTCCATAGTGGCGGTCGCCTGCGCGCTGCCCGGCGTCTTTCTGGTGCTGAGACGCATGGCAATGATGAGCGATGCCATCAGCCACACAGTCCTGCTGGGGATCGTGATCGCATTCTTCATTACGAAGAGTTTGAACTCCCCTCTGCTGTTGATCGGCGCGGCCTTGATGGGCGTAATCACTGTGAGTCTCGTGGAGTTACTCAACCGCACACGCCTCGTCCGCGAAGATGCGGCGATCGGCCTGGTTTTTCCCGCCATCTTCAGCATCGCGGTGATCCTGATCTCGCGCTTTGCAGGCGACGTGCATCTCGATACCGATGCCGTGCTGCTGGGCGAGCTTGCCTTTGCCCCGTTCAATCGCATACGGCTGGCCGGAATAGATGTGGGACCCGAGGCGCTTTTTACAAGCGGAGGCATTCTCCTGTTGAATATTCTATTTATCGTTCTGTTTTACAAGGAGCTGAAACTTGCCACCTTCGACCCCGCGCTCGCCGCTGCGCTTGGGTTTGCCCCTGCCATCCTCCATTACGCATTGATGACCCTGGTTTCCCTGACTGCGGTAGGATCCTTCGACGCGGTGGGATCCGTGCTCGTGGTGGCGTTCATGATCGCCCCACCTGCCGCCGCCTACATGCTCACAGACCGTCTTTCGCGCATGCTGCTCTATTCAGCATGTATCGGGATCATTTCAGCCGTAAGCGGGTATTGGCTCGCCCACTGGCTGGATGCATCTATCGCCGGCTCGATGGCGACGATGACAGGCGCCTCCTTCCTGGCTGCCTACCTGCTCGCCCCTGAGCGGGGACTCATCGCCCAGGCCCGCCGCCGCCAGAAGCAGCGCACGGAATTTGCCCTGACCATGCTTACCATGCATATCGCTCATCACACGGCGACGCGCGAGGTTGAACAGGAAAATAAAGTGGTACGCCTGCATGAGCATCTGAAATGGTCGCCCCGGTTCGCCACGGAAATTGTCAGTATCGCCGAACGGATGGGACTGGTGCAGCAGAGTAAAGGTCTTTTGGTCCTAACAGAGAGCGGATTGAAACGAGCCCAGCAGGAGTTCACCGCCTAACTGGAAGCATCGGGTCAATACCCATCGTTGTTCTGCTTCTGCCGGTTCACCGCTGCCACTTTTTGGAGAAGCTCGTCCTGCATTTCAACAGCCAGGGACGGCCGCGAAGGATATAAATCCACAAGTTCTTCCCGATCGGCATCCAGATCGTAGAATTCGAACTTCTCGTACTGGTCCTCTGGATAACAGTAGTACGCCAGGCGGTGACGGTCGCGTGTCAGGCAAATCGAATAATTTACCAGTGGTGTAAAGGAGGAGTTAGTCTTGGCATCCATCGAGAAGATGCTGCGCCGTTCATCCTCCTCCCCTCCCAGCCCGGGAAGCAGCTTCCCTTCTGCCCAATCCGGTATAGGATTTCCGCTCAATTGAGCAACAGTGGGCAGAAGGTCAACACTGCTCGTCAGGGTATGGACATCCTGGCGGACGGTCTGACCGGGCGACGAAACGATCAGAGGGACATGGATGACCGGGTCGTACAACAAAGGTGTCCAGTGTCCCAGCTCGCCGCGCTCGAACATCTCACCGTGGTCCGAAGTAACGAATATGTAGCTGTTCCGGGTCAGACCCGATTCATTCAGATATCGGAACAACCTGGCCACCTCCTGATCCCAGGTAGCGATGAATTCATCATAATACTGCCGCTCCAGAAGCAGTTTTTCAGGCCGATACTTCTTGTCCGAGAGGTCATGGATCGGTTTATGGGGAGCACCCCATCCGTCGGCAAAGGAACCGTAAAAATCATCGGTCGGGGTATAAGGTTCGTGGGGCGGATAAAAATGGAAGTATGTCAGGGAAGGCTGCTGGATGCCCTTCAGGAGGTCGATCGCTCCATCCACCACATCAGGCAGAAGGAAAAATTCGGTCGCATCTGGAAGACCCAGTGGATAGTCATTTCCATATTGCCGAGAATTTTTGAAGCGGTTATACAACGTGTACAGGCGGATTAGCGGTCCAAAAAACAGGGATGAATCATGCCCTTCCCCTTTTTGGACGAGGTTATCCTCGATGCTGGCAAAGGAAGTACGATGATTCTTTTCCAGGAAAGGAGAGCCGTACGGGTTGGTCCTTTGAACATTGAACGACCAGTAATCGGCGTGCCGATCCAGGTCTGCATCTGCCTGGTGCAGGATCAAGTCGGCGAATTTATTCTGGGTAAAAGCCAGCGTGGAGTGGGTCGGCGATAGAGCCGAGAACATCGTGTTCCCTACATGTCGATTCGCTACCCCGCCCCCCAGCTGGAGAGCACGATGGGACCATGGATGCATCCCTGTCAAAATGGATGCTGTCCCGGGTACGGTATAAGAACCCGTCGAATAATGATTATGATAGACGGTTGCAGTATCGGCAAATCGTTCCAGATTCGGCATATTGTGCCGTCTGTACCCATACAACGATGTATTATGCTGTGACCAGGCGTCAAAAACAAGAATGATGATATTCGGCCCGGTTCCCTGCATGGCAC
>DATAKV010000700.1:0-5008 GCA_036261375.1 Anaerolineales bacterium | reverse complement strand
AACCCACCGCGCCGCCGGGCGCGAACAGCAGCAGGACCCAATCCGTCTTAAGAATTTACTGTCCCAGGCAGAGAACAAGCTGTTGGAGTACAACGTTAACCGGACGGATGCGGAAGAGATGCTCAAACCGGCACAGGAGCTGCTCGAAGACAGAAAATTCTGGCAGCATCAAAGTGACGGTCTGGCTGTTTTTCTGACAGATGGATATTCGAAAATCTACCACCTTCCACACCGCTTCGAAGAGATGGCTGCCGTCTCGAAAAGCTTTTATGTCAAGCCAATCCTGCCTCTGCTGAACGTAAATGGGAATTTCTACATTCTTGCGATCAGCATCAACCAGGTCCGACTGTTCCAGGCTTCTCGGGATAGTCTGAGCGAAATCGAGCTGCAAAATATGCCGACCAGCATGGGAGAGGCCTTGCAAGAGGACGATCACCAGAAGAACCTCGGTTTTCATACCGGTACGGATAACAGCGGAGGTGGAGAACGGGCAGCAATCTTTTACGGACAGGGCGTTGAAGCGAACAAAAAAGACGATATTCTGCGTTATTTTCGCTATGTGGATGAAGGGTTAAGCGGCCTGGTGGAAGAGGAATCGGCTCCGATGGTAGTGGCCGGTGTCGATTATCTGCTTCCCCTCTTCAGGGAGGCCAGCACGTATCGAAACATTTTGGAGGAGGGGATCACAGGAAGCCCGGACAGGCAGGATGTCAACGAACTGCATGCCCAGGCCTGGAAGATCGTGGAACCGATCTTTATCGGCAACCAGCAAAAAGCACTCGACCGCTTTTCGGAGCTGCACGGCCAGAATAATGGGCTGGCTACCAATGACCTGGAGGAGGCGGTGAAGGCAGCCGTTAATGGACGGGTGGAAACCTTGATCGTCCCGCTTGGTGTACAGAAGTGGGGACGATACATCACTGAAACGGATTCTGTTGAATTTGAGGGGGAAGCGACGTCAGAAAACGACGACTTGCTTAATTACGCGGCCGTCCATACCCTCCTTAACTCCGGGAACGTGTATGCAGTGCCCAGGGAGCAGTTCTCCGATCAGGACGATATTGCGGCGATCTACCGCTATGCCCTTTAAACCCAGTCCTGGATAGGTTAAAAAGATTTGCCCCGCATGTTGTGCGGGGCAAATCTTTTTGTGGATTTACTGCTGTTCTTCGTCTGTGTCTTCCTCTTCCTCGTCATCAGCAGAAGCCGGGTTCAACTCCCAACGATCACGGTCCCGGTTCAGGACTTTTCGATCGTAATCGAGAGCCTCGTCATCCCGGTAAGTGAGCCCTGCCGCCTCGCCCAGCTCATCGACGATATCCTGGTCGGGGGTGGATACACTGCCGCCCACACTTTCCTCCCCCGCCACATTGGTGTCTTCCCAGGCCGCGTCCACGTCACCGCCCGAAAGGCTGGGATCGAGTGAATTGTGTTCATTCAGCTTTTCCTCCAGTTTTTGGCGGCCACCGGAGGCGAGTCCCTGTCGTTCGGCAAAATCCTCAAGAACATCCTCGTCGTCTGTGTAATCATCTAGCTGCTCAAGGATCTCATCCGTGTTGGCATCCAGGATGAATTTGTCGAGCGAGTCTTCCTCCTCCATGAGGTAGTTCTCCCCTTCGCGATTATCCGGATCGGTGGGTACGATCTCGGAGATCTTGTAGGCATCCGGAGCGGGGGGTTCGACTTCGCCTGTATATGGATCGACCGGTCCTTCGCGGCCGTCGTGCGGGAGGAGCTTTTCCTCCTCCTCTTGTTTCTTTAGCCTTTTCTCGTTTTCTTCAGCCATTCTTCACCTTTTTCAATATGTGTTCCTGCCCGTGCAGGTTATCTGTTCTTCCCGCGCAATTTCTTGACGATCCATGCAGTCAGAACACCTACTCCGACCAGCCCGGCAAGAAATGCCAGGCCCTGCAAAAAATAAACGGGTACCTGCCTGGGTGGCGGCGGGACGGTCCCGTGCGATCTCGACGTCCTGCGGATCCTCCACAATGCGCCGGTTTCAAGCTGCTGGCGGATACCGCCGCGCTCAGGCGCGATATGAATAATGCCAAAATCAACAACATAGAGAGCGCCATCCGGGCCGAACTGGCAGTGCGAGGGGCGCTCGAACCCGTCGTGTGGGAGTTTGGACGCCGGGCCTGTCATACGGTTGACTGCGAAATCGTACACCTCCCTCATTTTCATATCGACGCGCATTACCTTGAAGCCCATTGGGGTGATTGCCCGGGTCAGGGTGGTGATGGGCGCCAGGTCGCCGAAGCAGGCAACAAAAGCATCTCCTTCAAACCCAAATTCAGAGTTCCGGCAAAAATCAAAGCCGTTAGCAGCCACGTGCGTTGGAAACGAAAGGAAGGGTTTCGGGGGTGATGGATTGGGGAATTCAGCCAGCACCGGTTCCCGTCCGTGACCGCCTTCGCCCCAGTAGGGATCGTCCAGACGGATGCCGGATGCGAAGTCCGGCCAGCCGTACCATTCACCCTCGTGGATCTCGTAGAAGTCATCCGGATCGTCCACCACATACCGGCGTCCGCGTTCGTCCATGCCATGCTCTGTGGCGAACAGCTTCCCATCTTCGGTAAATGCTACACAATAGGGATTTCGCAGGCCCCAGGCGACAACTTCCAGGTTGCTACCGTCCGGGTCACAGCGCAGGATCGACCCGTTGCATTTCACCTGCCCCTTGATCACCTGTCCCGGCTGCGTGGGCGTACCGAAGGGAACATACGCTCCGGTCTGGACCGTCTCGCGGATATCGTCCAGTACATTCTGCGCTTCGTAATTCCGTCCGACCAAGGTGATATCCCTGGCAGGCACATCGCAGACCTCCGGGAATTTGGTCAACCACTCAAATCCGAAGTTGTCCGCTCCGACCACGCCGCAGTTGGTGGCACAGCCCTGGCCGAAGTAGATCTTGCCGTCCGGTCCAACAACGGGCACTCCGGATTGATGATCGCCCAGCCCGGCAAGCCCGCTCAGGATTTCCTGCATATTCCCATTCTTATCGATGCGTAGGAGTGTGTCCGTATTCATGAGATACAGATAACCCTCGTGCCAGGTAGCCCCGGTCATGGCCCCTGGTTTTTTCCAGAGGTCTTCAGGCAGAGTGAAAAAAGTCTCCCACTCACCCGTATTGGGATCCACTTGGAGGACACGCGGCGGACTGTCGATCTTGTGTCCCGATTCGATGACATAACAATAACCCTGCTCGTCGAAACAGCAGTGGTCAGGAGCATTGAAGCCGCTGGCTACCACTTCGGCAACATATCCCTCCGGGAGCAGGATATCCTGCGGGTTATAGTTCCGGGGCCCCTCGCGGCGGATCTTGATCTTCTTCAAGATCGGCAGGATCGGCTGGTACAGATACGACAGCCAGTCCGGGAGCATGGGCGCGGTCTTTTGTTTTGTTTCCATTTTGTTCTCCAGTCCTTCTCATTTCATTCCGTAACGGCAACATACTGCCGACGAAGGCAGCGGACGAGATAATGAACAGCAGGGAATATCCACTGCCCGGGGAAGCCAGTTCAAATCCATCGATCAGGGGCCCCAATAATCCTACGGCCGCAGCCGGGCCTGCTGTGCTGAAATTGGCCAAGCCGAAAAAGCGGGCCGATTCCCCTTCTGGGACGATATCTGCCAGCAGGGCCCAGCTTCCACTCGCAAAAGCCGCCGACCCAAGCGACATCAAACTACCGAATAAAAAAATACGGAGGGCACTGTCTGCCCAGATCAACAGAAAGGCTCCGGCTGCGCCGAGTACCGCCCCTGCGATCATTACCGGGATGCGTCCGGTCCGGTCCGCCAGCCAGCCGGTCCCCGGTGAGGCCAGGATGGTGACCAGCGCCAGCCCGGCAAGCAATGTGCCTGCCTGCTCCGCAGCCTGAGTTGGGCTTAATCCCAGACGCTGAGCCACAAAAAAGAGTAAGAAACGCCCAATGGCGTCTACCCCAAATAAAAACAGGAAACGGGCGATGAGAACATGCTTGAACGTCCTGTGTTCTCTTAAATCCAAACGAAATAGACCTGAGAGTGATATGCTCTTATGAGGCGTATTTCCTATCCGGCCGGGTCGGTCCTCCGGTGTCAACAGGATGGCCAGCAGATAGGCAAGGATCAGAACCCCGGCCAGCACACTGAGAGCCAGCTGGGTTCGACCGGAGCCAAGGAATTGGCCGAGGAGAACGAAGCCCAGCATCGCACCGGTGAGGTCCATGAAGCCTTTGAGCCCGGAAGCCAATCCCCGGCGGTTTTCGTCAACGAGATCGGGAATTAAGCCTTGCTGTCCCGCCTGGGCCAGGCTGGCTGAAACCTGAATAAGAATGTATCCAAGGATGAAACCGGCTAGATGCGTGGAACGGGCAAACAAAAACAGGGAGATAAGGCACAGAGCCAGACCTATCCCTATGGTTCCTCTCCGCCCCAGTACGGGTTTCCAGCGGTCGGAGAGCGCACCGGCAGCAGGTTGCACGAGAGCACCCAGAAGCAGTCCAGCCAATGTGAGCAGTCCGAGCAGGGTGGCCTGACCCCCACTGCCTGAGTATTGGCTGATCTGCAAGGGAAGAATCAGTGTGTTTATTCCATCGAAGAGGAAACTGAGCGCCAGCCAGAAAATGTTGATTCCCAAGAGCAGACGAAAACGCTCGATCACCCTTTTATCACCAGGCATTCTGTTTACCTCCTAGTATCAAATCCGGCACGGGTTCAAACGTTATCGAATGGGATGTGTTACTGAATCCCATTTGCGGAGAGAGAAAATCGCGATTCCGCTGCTCGAGTTGACACAAATCCAAAAGCGGGTACAATATTTAGGTAGTTTATTCATTACTTTAGCACTTGAGTGAGTGTACCGCCCATAATGTAGTCCTTCTTCGAGCCCACGGGGGCACTTCAAATCGGAGAAGGTTTATGTCTTTATCCACTCGTTTCCAACATATTAACAAGAAAATGATGGCAGAGGGCCCTGAGCAGTCGGCAGTTGTCGACGTAGGCCAGTTGCTGTTCTCCGATTCAG
>DATAKV010000690.1:0-3834 GCA_036261375.1 Anaerolineales bacterium | reverse complement strand
ACGAATCGTGCGGCAAGTGCACGCCCTGCCGGGAAGGCACATACTGGATGTCTACCATCACCGAGCGCATCCGCTCCGGCGAAGGGACATCAGGAGATGTGGACCTGCTCTTAACCGTAGCCAAGCAAATGCAGGGAAAGTGTTTGTGCGCGCTAGGTGAATTTGCCACCATGTCGGTGGTGACCGGCATCGAGCGCTTCCCGCAGGATTTCAAAAACGCTGTTGAGCCCTCACCTCTCCCGGTGCTGGAGCGCCAGGGTGGAGGGTAGGAGAACCATGTCAAACCAGGTTACGCTTACCATCGACGGAGTACAGGTCACCGTCCCTGCCGGGAGCGGTGTGGTCGAGGCCGCCAAGACGGTCGGGATCGACATTCCTGTCTTCTGTCATCATCCCAAACTCGAACCGGTCGGCATGTGCCGCATGTGCCTCGTGGAGATCGGCCGCCCTGTGCGCGATCGCGCCACGGGTGAGATCGTCATGGAAAACGGCGCGCCGAAGATCCAGTTCCTGCCCAAGCTCGAGACCGCCTGCACCAACAAAGTGGAAGAGGGCATGGTGGTCGTGACGAACTCGAAGAAGGCGCAGGATGGCCAAAAGGGAACGGTCGAGTTCCTGCTCACCTCGCACCCGCTCGACTGCCCGATCTGTGACAAGGGCGGCGAATGCCCGCTCCAGAACCTGACGATGGCGTTCGGACCTGGCAAGAGCCGCTTCCTGTTCGATGAAAAATATCGTCTGGGCAAGGCGATCCCGCTCAGCGACTTGATCGTCCTCGACCAGGAGCGCTGCATCCAGTGCGCACGCTGCGTCCGCTTCCAGGATGAGATCGTCGGCGACTCGGTGCTCAACTTCGACGACCGCGGCCGGGGGATGCGGATCATCACCAACTCAGACCCGGGCTTCGACTCGGTATTCTCCGGCAACACCACCGACATCTGCCCGGTTGGCGCACTGACCACCTCAGACTTCCGCTTCGAAGCGCGGCCGTGGGAAATGGACGCCCAGGCATCGATCTGTACGCAGTGTCCGGTGGGATGCAATACCACGTTGAATACACGGCGCGAGCCGCGGGCGGGTGGCGATATCACCGTCCAGCGCGTTATGCCGCGCCAGAATGAAGAAGTGAATGAGATCTGGATCTGCGACAAGGGCCGCTTCGCCTATCACTATGCCGAAAGCAAGAAACGCCTGTCGCACCCGCGCGTCAATAAAGCCCGCGCCTCCTGGGATGAAGCGCTGAAACTGGCGGCCGGGAAATTCCAACAGGCCGGGAACGATTTTGTCGTGCTGGCCTCCGGGCGGCTTTCCAATGAAGACCTCTTCAACCTGAAGAGCCTGGCCGACCAGGCCGGCGGCAATGCCTATCTCTACTCCCGCATGGGCGGCGGTGAGCTGACCTCACAGGTCGGCGTGACCGCTGGCACGAACTTTTCCAAAATGGGCGCCGGTACGACCATCGTGGTTGTTGCCTCCGACCTGTATCAGGAAGCTCCGATCTGGTATCTGCGCGTCAAACAGGCAGCGGATCGCGGCGCGACCCTGATCGTCCTGAACCCGCGCGAGACCAAGCTGGACCGATATGCCAATCATGTGGTTCGCTATGCATACGGCGACGAGGTCAAGGCCGTGCAGGACCTGGGCCGCAAGATCAAGGTCGGGGATGCATTCACCGGGGCAGAGAATGCTGTCGTTCTCTTTGGCAGTGAAGGATTGGGTCTCTCGGGCTCCGCAAACCTGGCTTCGGCCTGTGCCAAGCTCCTGCAAGACACGGGGCATGTCGGCAAACCCAGCAACGGATTGATCGGCGTGTGGGAACGAGCCAATGACCAGGGCGCCTGGGAGATCGGCTTCCCGGTCGCTGAAAACCTGGTGGAAGCGCTCCGGGGCAAGGCCGTGTACCTCGCCGGCGTAGACCCGGTACACGATGATCCAAAATTAGCCGAGGCGCTCAAGGGCGCAAGCTTCGTCGCCGTACAGGATGTGATCGAGACAGCGACGACCGAAATTGCGGACGTGGTCTTCCCGGCCCAGGCGTTCACCGAGCGAGAGGGTACGTTTGCGTCCGGTGAGCGGATCGTCCAGCGTTTCTATCCTGCCGTACCGGTCACGGGTGAAGCCAAGCCCGATTATCTGATCACCTCAGAACTCGCTCAGCATATGGGTATTTCACTGATTGGAACCCTCGCTACGCAGGTATTCGACCGGCTGGCTGCTTCCGTCAAATCATTTGAGGGCCTGACCTATGCCAGGCTCGCCGAAGTCCGTCCGCAGTGGCCGATCGTGGGGCGCCAGGATATGTTCTACGGCGGCACCACCTATGAGAACAAACATGGGATGGGCGCGCATCTTTCGTCCGCTGCTTCACGCGGTGAAACGGTGGAACTTTCCCGGGCGGAGAGGGAAGCAGCTCCGCGTCCCAAAGAAAACGAGCTGCTGGCTATCCCGGTCAACAAACTGTACGACCGCGGCACGACCGTTATGCAGTCCGCCAACCTGCTGCGCGACTGGATCGGCGCCCCGACCGTCTCCCTGCATCCGGACGTCGCCCAGAATCTGGGTGTGGAAGCGGGACAGCTCGTCACCGTCAGCTTTAACGGAACCAGCGGCGAAGCGCGGGTCAAGCTAAACGAAACGATACCGGTCGGGGTTGCTCTGCTCCCGCGCGACATGGGCTTTGTGATCGACGAACCTGTAGCGGCAACCCTGCACGTGACCGAAAAGGTGCAATGATGCTATCGGATTGGACTCTCTGGCTTGAGTGGTTGATCAAGGGCGTCGTGGTGACGCTGGCCTTGCTGACCGGTTTCGCCTACCTGACCTGGTACGAGCGCCGCGCTCTGGCGCGCATCCAGGTGCGCGTGGGTCCCAATCGTGCCGGGCCGATGGGCCTGCTCCAGCCGATCGCCGATGCGGTCAAGCTGATCTTCAAGGAGGAGCTGACCCCCGGCAGAGCAGACCGCATCATATTCTTCTGGGCGCCGGTCATCACGCTGGTGCCATCGATCATCATCGCTGCGGTCATCCCGTGGGGCGAATCGTTCACGGCCTTTGGGCGCGAGATAACTCTCTATCTTGCAGATATCAATGTGGGTGTGTTGTATCTAATGTCCATCGCCTCGATTGCCGTTTACGGTATCGTGCTGGCAGGCTGGTCATCGAACAATAAATACGCGATGCTCGGCGGATTGCGTTCCTCGGCCCAGATGATCTCGTACGAGCTGGCGCTGGGACTTTCCTTTGCCACCAGCATTATCCTGGCGGATTCGATGAGCCTGCTCGAGATCGTCCGGGAGCAGGAGTCGCTGTGGTTCGTGGTGGTCCAGCCAGTGGGCGCCGTCATCTTCTGGATCGCGACCCTGGCGGAAGTCAACCGCGCCCCGTTCGATATGCCCGAGGCCGAGCAGGAGCTGACCGCCGGCTATCACAGCGAATATTCGGGCATGAAGTTCGCGCTGTTCTTCATGGCCGAGTACCAGAAGATGATCGTCATCTGCGCCATCGCCGCCACCCTGTACTTCGGCGGCTTCCGTGAGTTCTGGTTCCTGAAGGATACGATCTTCAGCGTGGACTACACCTGGACGCTCGGCTCATGGCAGATCACGAACTGGTTCCTGGGACCGCTGTATCTCCTGCTGAAAGTGATCGCCCTGCTGTTCGGTATGATCTGGGTGCGAGCCACCTGGCCGCGCATCCGCTATGACCGTCTGATGTCGTTCGGCTGGAAGGTGATGCTGCCGCTGTCTCTGGCGATCACCTTTGTTACTGCAACCGGCATCCTGCTGTTTGAGATGTACGATAATGTTCTGTTCTACTGGGCGATCCCCGTGGTTT
>DATAKV010000688.1:0-2553 GCA_036261375.1 Anaerolineales bacterium | reverse complement strand
CTGCCCATTATGATGATCAGGGCAAAGTCGTCTGGGTCCATTATGAGATGGATGAGGGTCTCA
This sequence comes from Anaerolineales bacterium, assembly GCA_036261375.1. Taxonomy (GTDB): domain Bacteria; phylum Chloroflexota; class Anaerolineae; order Anaerolineales; family Villigracilaceae; genus Defluviilinea. Next base: position 2,490 of record DATAKV010000688.1, on the reverse strand, counting down.
TGGGGCCAAACGACAATGGACTTGTCGTGCTCCAGCAAGTGATTAACGATCCGTCTCAGTGTGATTTGTGTGATATTTTGGTGGGAGACATCAATTTACTAAAAGACCGTAGCCATTACCTATGGATCGTAGCACCGGAAGCGAACCTTGAAACCGTGCAGATCGGTGATGTGACAGCCAAGTATGTGGAAGGCAACTGGGAGGGTACAGATTGCTGCGGCTGGGTGTGGAGGCCGGATCCTTTTTTTAAGGTTTTACGCTGGCAGAAAAACGGTAGGGTTTTCGAGTTGAGCTATATGGGGGAGGAAATTCATAAAGAGGATATGATCAGGATTGCAGAAAGCATGAACTAAGCGAAAAAGGGACAGTCACCTGCCAGGAGGTGACTGTCCCTTTTTTATTCGTTGATCGGCAGGTGCAGGTCGAGCGTAAAGGGTTGGTCGCCGCCCATCTCGCCCAGCGGGCCGATGTGCTCCTCCAGCCACTGGTGCCGCCCGTGGCGGTATTTGCTAGACTCCATCCACTTAACCAGTTTTTGCCAGGTGCCCGGGATATCTTCTCCCGGGTTCGTTACTTCCACACGGGTCACCGCATACAGCCCGCCGGGAAAGTCGATGATGCGGGCATCGCCATCCGCCTGCAGCGACTCATCCACGATCAGCCAGACATCATAGCCGTAGTTCGGAGAGCCGGGAGATGGATCCGGGTTGTTGTACCCGAACAGGCGATGCGGTTCCTCCAGCAGGTTGTGTGCCTGCGCCCAGACTTTCATCTTATCGAACGCGATCCCCTCCGGTCCTTCCCCGAAGCCGTTGACACACGCCACCCGCATGGGCGGCAGGTTGACGATCCGAACACTCATCTCACTCATGTTTCCACTCCGTTTTTATTTTGATCCCCCGCCGTCCTCGGCGGGGATGTGTTGTCTTCGAAGACTGTCATATGGTAGCACGCAGTACCTGACATCTCCTGTCAGGAATTCGACTACAATGGGCACATGCGCGCAGATCGATTGCTCTCCCTTTTGATGTTACTTCAAACGCGTGGGCAAATGTCGGCCCGGGAGCTTGCAGATGAGCTTGAGGTGTCCGAGCGGACGATCTACCGGGATATCACCGCCCTCTCCACTTCGGGCGTCCCCGTCTATGCCTCACGCGGACCTGGAGGCGGCGTGCGGCTGGTCGAAGGATACCGCACCACATTGACAGGACTTACACCTGACGAGACGCGCTCCCTGTTCACAATGAGTCTTCCGGCGCCGCTGGTCCAGCTGGGCATGGCCGAGACGTTCAAGGGCGCCCTGCTCAAGCTGTCTGCATCCCTTCCCGATGCCCGCCGGATCGATGAAGAACGAACCCGCCAGCGCATCCTGCTCGATTCCTCCTGGTGGTTCCAGTCAGGACAGGATGTACCCTGCCTGCAGACCGTTCAACAGGCACTTTTCGAGGATCGGCGGCTGCGTCTGCAGGTCCGCTGGGAATTCTTCAATACAGAGTTCGAACAGGAAGCCGAGCCGTACGGGCTGGTCGCCAAGGCGAATATCTGGTACCTGGTGTACGGCCGTAGTGGCGGCACGCATGTCCGGCAAGTCTCCCAGATCGCCAGGGCGGAGATCCTGCCTGAGGGGTTCACGCGCCCGCCCGGGTTCCAGCTCGATTCGTTCTGGGGGCAGTGGTGCCGGGAGTACGAGTCACAGCCCCCGTTCTGTGCGCGTATCCGTGTTGCTCCTGAAGCGCTGCCCCTGCTCGGGGAGTATGTAGGGGAACGGGCGCGGTCCGAGCTTTATCAATCGCATATCCCCGACGAGGACGGCTGGGTGAGGCTTGACCTGCCGTTCGAATCCTTTGTCGCCGCCCGCACCCGGCTGTTGGGCCTTGGCCGCGCGGTAGAGGTGCTCGAGCCTGAGGCTCTGCGCAGGAGCCTGATCGACTTTGCCGCACAAGTCATGGACTTTTATGGACGTATGTAATTTGTAACTTGCCACCCTGCGCAGTACAATGAAATCGGAGGTGAAAATGTCTCCAAACAACGATAATCCCGAGGAAGTGAAAAAAGCCCAAAAGAAATATCTGTGGTTCGGGTACGGCAGTTATACGACCTACGGATTCTCGGACCCGGTCAACACCAACAATTTGCGTGCCGCGCCGGATATCCTGGATAAGCTGTTCGAGCTGTTTGGCGTCAAGGAAAAGGAGCCGGAAGAGAAGAAGAATTATTAGGAGTAAAACTGCGAAGGCTTGATGATGCCTTCGCAGTTTCTTTATTTTAGGACCCAGCTGTTGCCCTGCTGGTCATAGCCATGGGCAGCAGCGTTCTTTTTCAACCAGAGAATCTGCCGGACATGGATGGGAGCATTTGCCTCCGGCTTCAATTTCCACTCTTCGAACAACCGGTCTCCTTCGGCCTGGACGAAATCAATGCGGGGACTCTTCTTCTCGATTTGGGCGATCATCCCCTGCTCGTGGATCAGATAGGGATCGATGCCGCCGG
>DATAKV010000684.1:0-3971 GCA_036261375.1 Anaerolineales bacterium | reverse complement strand
TGCCTTTCCAGTCCAGGCCATCGGGCGTTGTGAGGGAGCGGGCCCAAACTTCCACTCTTTCGAGCGGAATCAAGTCGCGGCGCAGGATCTCGATCACGGCGCTGGCGAGCTGGTCATCTTCACCGTGGATGTACACATGATTCGTGGAGTTGACCATTTTGTCAGAAACGGCATTCAGCATGTTCAAGAGATCTGCCTCTTCCGTGTTCCGGTTGTAAGCGAGTACGAGCAGCAGGTCTGCGGTATGGGCGAGCGCGTGGGCCCAGCCTTTGACCGGGACATGCCCGCGTGGGTCCCGTTCGGCCTGGAGATACCAGAGTCCTTTATCGAGGATTCTTTTGACTTGATCCTCTTCCAACAAAGATTTCTTCTTATCGTTGTGAACAATCTCCGCCAGGAGCAGGATCGAAAACGCCCGCAAAAAGACCGTGTCCGAGACTGTTTCGCCGATGCCCTTTTCCAAATTTGACAGGAGGATATCCATGTGGGATTGGATGGCCTCTCCAGTATACAGATCCCGTTTCAGCCAGTTGGCATAAACGATATAGGCGATCTCATCGCGCAGTTCGGGGTCCGTGCTGCCAAGGTAGCTGAACAGGAGCTCCGTCAGGTTCTCAAGCGAGTATCCCTCGGGGACCGCATATTCATTATTCGATATCGAAATCCAAAAGTCTTTATCCACTGGTTGTTCTCTCCAATGACTATTGCGATGTTCTGTAAGTGGTTTCGATTTGCGGCGGTGTACGCAGGGTTTGAAACACAACGCAGTACCGCTCGGTTAGTTTTTTCAGGGAGGCGAGCTGATCTTCGGTGGCATCGGTATCCAGATCGAAGAAAAGACGTATATTCTGGAAACCAACCGGTGATTCCTTTGAGACGGCCAGCGTGCCCCTGAAGTCGATATCGCCTTCGGCCCGGATCACCCCGTCTCGCAGCTCGACACCGATGGAGGTCGCCACCGCATTCAGCGTGACCCCGGCACAAGCCACCAATGCCTCCAATAGCATATCCCCGGAGCAGACCGTCAGGCCTGTCCCGCCTGTGGCCTCGTGCAGCCCGGCCTCGACCAGTGCCCTTCCGGTCTCGATCTTGCAGGTGATACCCGTGCCGATCCGTCCCTGGGCTTTCAATGTGACCAGGGCTGCCTGCGGCGCGGCGCGGTATTTATCCTTTAATGGCGCCTGGATGGCACGGAGCTCTTCGCTTTTCATTGATCAGCTCTCCTTTTATGAGACCAGACTTCTTGGCTCGATCAGCCAGTCCCGGTCCTGCTCTGCAAGGTTGGCGCGCAGCTCCTCTTCGAACTACGGTACGAGCTCCTTGTTGATCTGCCTGACGATCGCTTCGATTGCAGGCATTTGCGTTCCCCTAAAGCGTTCGGGCAACTGGAAGGTATTTTTCCTGAAGGCTGGCCATGTGATGGTCCACGTGGCCTACGAGTATGTGGATTAATGCCCGCGCACTGACGGTCGCGCCGCTGGCTATGCCGCAGCGCTCGATGGCTTCCGCGGTCATATTGCGGATGGCAACCACATTGGCGCGGCGTAGATACTCTAACTCGCTGATCAAATCCTGGAGCGGAGAGTTATCAAACCCGGCAGCATGGACGTAGTCTTCCTGCTCGAAACCAGGCAGGGGAGTGACATCCCCGCGCGATATGCGCAGCAAACGATAGGAAAAGACCCGCTCCCCGTCGTTGAGGTGGCCGATCACCTCTTTAATGGACCATTCCTCCGGCCCGGGCTTGAAGCGTGCCTGTACATCCGTCAGGGAGTTGAGTGCGGCATGCAATTCGTGGATCTGTTCTGACAGTCCCGCAAACACGTCACCACGAGCCTTGGCTCTTTCGATGTAATCCCCGTAAAAGGGTGCGTACTCGTCTGTCTGAGGCAGGGATATTTGTCCTGGCATGTTTTTATCCTTTGGTTGGCCGGATTATAGCGTAAGGCCGCCTCGCTGTATAATAATCTGCACAATCAAAAAAAAGGACCCGGCGGGTCCTTTTTTCTGTAACCGGTTAATCTCACTTCGAATCAGGCATGAGCGCGGCCAGCGCACTCCATACTCCATATAGCCCGCCGACGGTCATCCCCAGACCGGTCACCAGGGAAATCAGCTGCAGGTAGCCGCTGCGCAGACTCAGGATCTGCCCCAGGAGGTCTTTATTGAAAATCGCCGCGATCAATTCAATGTTATAGATTAATAATCCCAGTCCAATGACCAGCGTGCCAATGCTCACAAATACCAGAAACGGGCCCTGGCGCGCCGCTATTTTTCTTTTGTATTGTGACTCGACCTCCGCAACCAGCTGCTCGGCCTCTCCCCAGCCCAGAGTGCTCTGCTCGCATATCCTGGCTACAATATCCCGCCGCTCATGGTGCTTGCCGAGTTCCCTGATGACCAGTTCGATCAGTTCTTCTTTGTTCATGGTGAGATCCTCCGAAAGTTTATACAATTTGGGATTATATGGAAAATCATCCACCTTTTCATAACCGCTTCCTTGCAAATCTCACTTGACGCAATCTCCCTTCACGAAGATAATCAATCCAGCATGGCGAACATCAGCGACTCGGAGATCCACGATATTGTTCAGAGGGTGGTTGGGAAAGCCCTGGGCCCATCTGGCAAGGAGCCTGTACAGGCTGCACCTGTGCCGCAGGCTGGGTCGTCCGGGAAAAAGGTTGTGGCCATTGGCGCAGATCATGGGGGGTATGAACTCAAGGAAGCCTTGAAACCTGAACTCAAAACCCTGGGATATGAAATAAACGATGTTGGTACCCATACCAAGGAGGCTGTGGACTACCCCGACTTTGCCCACGCGGTCGCTCAGCAGGTGAGCTCGGGGAGCGCCTGGCGCGGGATCATGATCGATGGCGCGGGCATCGGGAGCTGCATTGTCGCCAACAAGGTGCCGGGCGTACGGGCCGGGATGGCATACGATTATTCCTCGGCGGTCAACAGCCGCGAGCATAACGATACGAACGTACTGACGCTGGGGGCCGGACTGATCGGCACGAACCTGGCGAAGCAGATCGTCAAGACCTGGCTAACCACCGATTTCGCCGGCGGACGTCACACGCCGCGCCTGGATAAGATAAAATCGGTGGAGAAGAAGTATTTGAAGTAATCCGCAGCTCTCGGCGGCGTCTGCGCCGGGGATGACGGCTGGAGCACAATGAAACCTGACCCGAAACTGGTGGAACAGCTTGTCGAGATCATCACGCATGAAGTGCTGGCGGCGATGATGGAGGAAGAAGGGCGTGCCGCGAACCCCGAAGGATACCATTGCAAGTTCGACTGCGCGGACCAGCTCTGTGTGCGCGTCTGCACGGACCGGATGGGGAATGTGGTCAATGCCGGGGCAGAACGCATCTCCTCGACTCTGGGAGTCATCCCGCAGGATACGAACCTGGCAAAGATGATCGACCATACATTACTCAAGCCCGACGCCACGCAGCAGGAGATCGCCCAATTGTGCTTTGAAGCGCGAAAACATGGATTTGCATCCGTGTGCGTCAACCCGACCTGGGTCAGCCTGTGTGCCCAGCTGTTGCAGGGATCGCCGGTAAAAGTGTGCACGGTGATCGGCTTTCCGCTGGGAGCCACCTCATCGGAAACGAAGGCCTTCGAGACCGAGACGGCCATACGCCAGGGCGCGACCGAGATCGACATGGTCATAAACATCGGCGCCCTGAAGGCGCGTGACCTGGAAACCGTTGCAAGAGATATCCGCGGCGTGGTGAATGCAGCCCATGCACACAATATCATTGTCAAGGTCATTATCGAGACATCGCTGTTGACCGATGAAGAGAAGACGATCGCCTCCCTGATCTCCAAGGAAGCCGGCGCCGATTTTGTCAAAACATCCACGGGATTTGCAGGGGGAGGGGCGACCGTCCATGACGTGGAGCTGATGCGCAGGGCGGTTGGCCCGCAGATGGGCGTCAAAGCTTCGGGGGGAGTCCGCACTT
>DATAKV010000681.1:0-4648 GCA_036261375.1 Anaerolineales bacterium | reverse complement strand
AAGGGCTCCTCGCAATGACGGAAAGCCGCTAAAGGCTACAAAACGCCGGCGCCTCGTAGAACTGGATATCCGTAATATACCAGCTCGAATCGACCTGCCGGATGGTAATGGTCTGGGGGACCAGCGCCGGGCCTTCGCTGCTCACCGGCTGGCCATCGGACAGGCTGTACGTGGTATCCGTCCACACTTCGCAGGTATCGACTTCGATATGGGTGCTGTCGATCACGCGGATATCGTCGATGTAGCTCTGGTAGTAATCGACCTCAGCGATCACTACCAGTCCCTGCTGGTTGAGGGCATCGATGCTGCTCTGCAGGGAGGCAAGGGCACTGCCCGCCAGGACGGTGGCAGCCGCGTCCGCCGAGCCGCTGCGATAGGCTTCGATCTCCAGCTCGATGGCCTGGGTGAGGAAGTCGCTTACATCCTCCTCCAGCTCGGGAGAGATATCGGTCTGTTCGGGGAAGAACGGGTCGCTGCCCTGGGCCACTTCCTGGCCGTCGTCGATGCCATCCCGGTCCATGTCGGGGTCGAGCGGGTTCATACGGTTCTGCACTTCGACGCCGTCGCTCAGGCCATCTGCATCGCTGTCCGGGTTGTTCGGATCGGTGCCGGTGATGAGCAGCTCATCCTGGTCGGCTATGCCGTCCTGGTCGCTATCGGACCCGACGCTGGGAGGCGGCGCTTCATTCTGGGGCACGTCCGGCGCGGGGGCCGGTTCGCTGGCCAGGCCGTACAGCTCCTGGATGCCGGCGATATCATCCTCTCCCAAAAAGCGCCGCGGTCCATCATAGCTGGGATACATCAGGGCGCCCGGGTCACTGCTGTGGGCCAGCCCGAGCGTGTGACCGATCTCGTGGGCGGCCACGGTCAGCAGGTCCACGTTGCGCGAGTCGCTGTTCACCCAGCGCTCGTCGTCGTCGAAGTGCAGGAACACCTGCCGGTCATCGTACGGATTGGGGAAGGAGGCGTGCGCCAGCACATCCCCGGGTCCGTCGAACGGGTCGCCGTCGCCATGGTCTCCCGAAGCAAAGCCGATGACAATGTTCGCTTCATGCTCGGCCGCGACCTCTGTAAACGTCAGCGGGGTCTGCGCTGCCCAAAGGTCGAAGGCCTGGCGGATGAGCTCCCGCTCGCCATCTCCTTCCAGTTTCTCGGTGCCGTTGACGATGGTATAGGCAATATCCACCGTGCCCCACCTCGAGATTGCCCGGTACTCTTCGATCAGGGCGCTCTCATTGGCCTGGCTGGGAAGATCGTCATAGCGGTACCCGGGTTCGATCGCAGGAAGCGCCAGCTCCGGTGACAGGGAGCAGCCCAGCATCACCACCAGGAGCGGGACTGCCAGGCGGATGAAACCGCGATGTACTTGATTCAGCATGTTTAGAACCTCCGAAGGGGCAGCTGGTTTATGGGAATGACACGTCTGCCGTATCTAACGAAGGATGTGGATTTGTAATACTCTCACCTCGCCCCCCTATGGTAGAATGCCGTTACTTAATTGCGTATGAGCGATCCAATCGTCATTACCTCCGCCGACTCGATCCTCTCCACACTGAACTTCAAGCCCTATCGAAGCAAGGTGGAAAGGCGGGTCGTTCCCTTCCTGCCCGCGCCCGATGAACAGCAAATCCTCGAAATCCATACCCCCTGGGGACAGGATCTGACGGCCCGCAAAGGCGACTTTCTGGTCAGTGAAGTCAACACCCCGAACGACTACTGGCCGATCGACCCCGTGATCTTCGATGAAAGCTATGTCATTATCCGCCCGGGCTTCTGCGTCAAGAAAGCCGTGACCCTGCTGGTACCGTTGACCGATATCACCGGCAACCCGGATCAGCAGGTCACTGTTGTCTCACTCGAGGGCGCACTGACGGTCCGCGCCGGAGACTTTTACCTGGCGAAAGGAGTGAAGGGGGAGATCTGGCCGTACCCGAAGGAAAAGATCAAGGACGTGATGGTGCCCGCCGAATAACCGGCGGGTACGTTTTTTTGATGGATCTATCTATTGGGGGCTAGAATATTGCATATAACCAAAGCTGATATGACAGAGGGGCACTTGCAACTCTCTCTACCCATGCTAGGTGCCTAGAAGCAAGACATCAGGTCACTTCCTTTTTGTAATTCCCAGAATATGCACAAACTGTAGATGTTAGATAAAGACAGGCTTTTCTAAGAAATGCCCTTTACCCATTCCAGAATCGTTTTCTTTATATCCCGCCAGTTCACGTTCCAAAGCATTCTTGGCATCCGTTCATTTTCAGCATCGTCAAAGTAAACAAGACCATACAGGATAGAACCAATATCCCGAATCCTAAACTTCTTTTGATAAAACCCCAACATCTGCTGCAAAGAAAAAGATGTTGTACCCAAGGCATACAGATCGCAAAAATCTTTGCGAGCGCCGCGCTGTGCTATCGCGGACAGCTTCATACATGCAAGGTCTTCGAGAGAGGCAAGATCACAGTCCATATCCTGCCAATGCTGAACAGCCTTCAGCATTGGGTATTGATACTGAAGAAAGGTCACGCGGACATCCTGGATGTTGCCATGCAGTGTGCCAGGTGACACCTGTTCGATATCCAGCCTCAAACCGGAATTCCTTAGCGCCTGAGCAAGTAACAAACTATCCTCGAAAGGTTCAGCCGTGAACCAATCCAGATCTACCGAAACTCGGTGCCCATAATGAATTGCCAGGGCAGTCCCGCCTGCAAGATAAAAGCCCTTGGATGCCATGTGAGGTCCTAGGGCTTTCAAAACCTTGATCTGTTTCTTTGACAATCCCTCTACAAAGTACTTCATCGCTTTCCCCAAACCCCAGTCTGGGCAATCTTGACCCATTGGTTCACCTGCCGTGCAGGCAGGTCGTACAGCACACCCCAATACCGCAGCTGTCGTGCGCTTAATCCTCGTCCACGGTGGGCGACCAGCCATTCCCGCAGTTCACGATCGCCAACCCGTTTCCGCAGCCAGCGTACTGCATCCCAGGACCCATTGGACAGAACACGACGAATGATCAGATCCCGGTCTTTTGCGAGCGAAAGCTGGGAAAACGCGTAGTCCCAAAAAAGAGGACGGAGTTGCTCTGGTAATTCACGTTTGCCTGGCATAACACAATTATAAGCGATAACATTTCCGGGACTAACGACGTATCAGGCTCGATGTGTAGAAAGTTGTGGGTATTTCGTATTCTGTGGCTTACTTTTTCCTGCCGCCGGCCTTTTTGGAAGCAGACCTTTGCGCAGCAGCCGGCTGCCCCTTTGCTTGCGCTGTTTCCGGGATCGGAATCGGCGGGGCGAGCTTGCCCGGGTGAATCTGTTCGATCCGGCCGCCATGTGCACGCATCAGGTCGACCATGTGCTTGACCAGGCGCGCGTCCAGGTCCTTTGACGGGTCGTTCTTGCCGTCCCAGACGGCGATCAGGCGGACGTTGTCGATGCCGCGCGACAGGGCGGCATACAGCGCCCAGCGGTTGTTGCGCTCGTGGATGTTATCGCCTTCCTTTGGAAGGCCGACGCAATCCGGCTGGTAGTACTCGTCGACGCAGGGGTGGTTCCGCAGCCGGTAGAAACGGTCCACCCATGCATCGCCTCCGGGGCTGACGAAGTCGCGCACGTAGGATGGATCGGAGGTGGGGAAATAGGCCTGGACCATCATGCCGCGTTCGGTGCAGCACTCGACGAAGATCATTTCGCTCCCGGCGTCCATGCCGGTGGTGATGGCCAGGTCGTCCGAGCTGGCGCCGTGCTTGTCGAGCATGGCATTGATCGCCGCCCGCATGTCTGCTTCTCTTTCAGGCGGGAAGTGGTTCTCACTCTTCCACGGGTTGCTGACCATATAGCCGGTGAACAGGAAGACCATATCGTCCCGCTTGCTGGCTTCTGCTTTTGGGGGACCCGCTTTCTGCTTTTTGGCAGGATCTTCCTGCGCTCCCTTTTCCTTGTTCATGCGTGAAAGCTCATCCTGCAGGACGTCGATGCCTGCCTGGACGAATTCGCCGCGCAGATCGAGCAGGCGCAGCATGTCGAGCTGCCCGAGTGTGGACTGCAGATAGAACTGGTTGCGGCGGGAGGCCATGAGCGCCTTGCGAAAGGCGCGATTGACCTCCTGCTGGGTGTCTACCGTCAGCAGGCGCAGCTCGGCCAGGGAGATCAGGGTCCAGTAATCGGCTTTTTCATCGCGGGCCTTAGACTCGAGCGAGAAGACCAGCGTCCCCTCCAGCTCCGGCAGGATGTTGCGCACCCACTGGATCTCGGGGTCGGGCGCGGATTTGTCATCGAACTGGTCGGCCAGGTGGATCAAGGCCCGGCCTAACGTGAGAGCGTTCACGCCCGGATAGGTCTGGTTGAGGTCGAGGCGATAGCCCTTCAAATAGGTCTCGAAGGATTTGACCAGCCAGTGATAGGACTCAAAGGCGGTCTTGAGCCGCTGCTTCTTATCCTGGATATTCTTCCACGAGCCGTACCAGACCTCCTTGTAGATGCGCCCCAGGTAAGCGATGGCTTCACCATCGTTGGGAACATCTTCCAGCAGGGCCTCGATGCGCACGATCGCCTCCTCCGCTTTGCCGAGGCGGTTCAGGCTGAACGCCTCCTCGCGGCGGAACACGATGTTGTGCGGATTGACATCCAGCCCTTTGCGGTACTGGGTC
>DATAKV010000675.1:0-4889 GCA_036261375.1 Anaerolineales bacterium | reverse complement strand
CACCCATCCAGGAGAGGCTGGGCTTGCCCCTGCCAATGACAAAGTCATCCACCCCATCCAGCTCCGCATTCTCGCGCAGGTCGGGCAGGAAAAGCTCCCGGTTGTTCTTGATCACCCAACCCGATAGTGTGCCTTCCAGCGGGATGCGGACATTGTTGAAATACTCACCATCATCATAAAACAGGTCGAGATGGACCTCCCGGCCAATGACTGTGCCAACAAAGTACGAATCGGCTTCGAGCGCCTCCTGCAGGGTAGCATTCAGAAGGGAGATCGTCTGGTGAGTTTCAAGCGAAAGCATGATCTGGCGGCTGATCTTATTGATCGTTTCAAGACGGTGAATATGCTGCCGGGTCGTATCCTTGATCCGGACGATGGCTTCGATCACGACAACTCCCACGATATACGGTGTCGCCCATTCCAGAAATGGCTCCAGGCTAGTAATGGAATCTCTGCTCAACAGGGAACTGACGCCGGCGGACAGGACCATCGTCAGGTAGGAGTGAAAACGTCCCGAGGCGATGGAAATGGCGACAATCCCAAGCATAATGAGAATGTGCGACGTTTCGCGGACGTTTTCAGGTGCAATGTAGTTGAACAACCCCAGTCCAACTCCGGCAAAGACCGCGTTGAATAATCCATACTGTTCTCCGTAATTACGGGTTCGTACCAGCAGGGCATTGTTTATCAGAGAATACAGGATGACCACACTGCCATAGACGATCAACCGGACATCTACCTCGATGTTATTCAGCAAATGCTCCAGGATCACGCCGGCGACGATACATATGAATGCCAGGGTAATGGGTAGGATGAATTGCTGGATCTCATGAGGTGCAAAGGTTGCAACACTCTTTCGAGACTTCATACAGATGTCTTTTCCCCCTGTATGAAGTCGCCATAGGGCAGCTGAGTTAAGACCTGGACTATGGATGGATCGAAGAGAGTCCCCGATTTATCCTGGAGATAGCGGATCGCCTCGTCTGCTGAGGATCGCTTGCGGTAGGAGCGGCTGCTGGTCAGGGCATCGAACACGTCGGCGACGGCAAAGATGCGGGCCTGGATGGGGATATCACTGCCTCTCAATCCCAGCGGGTACCCCGTCCCGTCCCAGCGCTCGTGGTGATAGCGGATGACCGGCAGGGTTTCCTGCAGGAAGGGGATCCCCTCCACGATGCGTGCTCCTATATCGGTATGAATGCGCATGAGGCGCCACTCTTCTTCGGTGAGCTTGCCCGGCTTGTGCAGGATCGTATCGCTAATCCCGATCTTGCCTATGTCATGGAGCAGAGCGCCTCGTTCCAATGCCTTGAGCTGGGCTCCGCTGAGCCCCAATTGCTCGCCCAGCAGGCAGGTCAACCGGCTGACGCGCGTGCTGTGTCCCTCCGTTTCCTGGTCGCGCGCGTCAAGGGCGGACATGAGGGCGGTGAGGGTGCGATCGTAGGTGACCTCCAGTTCGGCATAGGCAGCTTCCAGCTCCTTGGCCTGCTGGCGAGACTCCAACAGAAGGATCGACCGTTCCAGGGCAATGGCAGCCTGGTTGGCAAGCGTTTGCATGTTGGCGAAGTTCTGCCCGCGGCTTTCCGGGATATTCATCCACAGCGCACCATACGTCCGGCCGCGCGTGAGCAGGGGATAGCAGACCAGCGAGCCGTTCTCCATCGAAACGATGATACTCTGACCGGTCATGATCGCCTGGTCAATCGTCTGCATGGGATGCTCGCGCCGGGTGTGCAGCCCTTTTGAGTCGATCTCCACTTCAGCCTGGATCCGGCCATCCGGTCTGAGCAGAACAATTCCCGTTTCCCGGGAGCTTGTTACCCTGTGCGCCGCCTGGGCAATCAGCTCGGCCGCCTTGCTCAATTCCTCAGTCTGGATCACGTCCACGCTCAACTGGTAAAGCATGGACGTGATGTTCAACGTGTTACGCAATTCCTGGTACAGCCACGAGCTCTCGATGGACGCCGCGGCCTGGGACGAGAGCAGGTCGGCCAGCGATTCATCATTTTCGGAAAAGAAGATGCCTTCCTGTTTCCCAAAAGCCAGGATCGTCCCAATGCTCAGCCGGTGCAGGCGGATGGGAATGGCAAGAACACTCCGCAAGCCGGCATGATCGATGTCGAGCTTCTTCGCAGTGGAATACTTGCGCAGGTCACGGACGCGGAAGGGCTTGGTGGCATTCAGGGCAGCCTGCATCAGCGGTTCATCTGCCGGACTTGTATCCAGAGAGGCGGCGAGCTTTGCGGCTGTGCCTGCTGAGGCTGTACGCGAGAAATTTCCCTGCTGATCCAGCAGGGTGACAAAGACGAACTGGGCTTCCAGCGTATTTCGGGCAATGACCGCAACTTCCTGCACCGCCGCCTGCGGATCCATGAGGGTTGTGAGGGAAACCCCTGCCTGGATCAACTCGGTCAATCGCTGGTGGTAGCTGGCGCGCTCCCAGGCCCGCGTCAGCTCAGAGGCGACGCCCTCGGCGATCGAAGCGTCGGCGCTGCCGAAGGCAAACGGCTTCTCGGAGCAGATCTCCAGCACGGCTTTGACGTGTCCATGTTGAAGGATGGGCACGTTGATGATCGAGCGCGTGGTGTCATTTTCCAGCCTATAAACATCGTTGTCGAGCTGAATATCGTGCACCATATTGGTCTTCTTCAAGCGGGTTGTGCGGCCAAGCAGTCCAATATTTGAGTCCTGGCGGTACCCGGGCGGGATCAGGCTGGTTGTGTTGCCGGCAGAGGCGAGGACGATATATTCGTGATTGTCGGGCTCGTGCATGAACAGTGCCACCACAGAACAGTCCACGGCCCGTTCCAGGGTGTTGACGGCCAGCTGCGCAGAGACCGGAGGATCGAGCTCGGCCTCCAGCTGCTGGCTGAGCTCGTTGAGCAGGGTCAATTGCGAAACCCGGTATTTCTCTTCCAGGATCTGGGCAGTCAACGAGCGGACTTGCTCGCTCAAGATTTGTACTTTGCCAGGCGAGGCAGGCTCACTGACCCCGGAAATTTGCTCCTCCACAAAGGGCTTTACAGCCGGAGCGCGGGCCGGGGCTGGCACAAGGTACAGAGGAAGGGTTGTCAGCAGGGTGACCAAACCGCTCAGCAGGAGTGCACCTTCCCTGATTTCCTGAGCAGACCTGCCAACCAACAGGAAAAGACCTGGTATTGAAAAAAATTGAATGACAGGAAAGAACAATTGAGCCCGCCATCCATCTCTTTTTTGACCGAAATAGAAATAATGGAGGAAACCAGCGCCTGTCAATAGAAGAATTGCGAAAAAACGGGAGGCAGCCAAGACCCATAAAAACCGTTCCGGGGCGAACAACAGGATCTGGCCTGCAAGTGATAACAGCGCGGCGAGAAAAAGGAAAGAGTTCCTGGGCATCTCGATTAGTAGGATAGCACAAAAGAGGCTTTTTTTCTACCGTTGATGAATCGTGGATGAATTGCACCTGTTTTGTGTCCAGCATTCAAAGATTTGCAAATTTAATCTGATATAATTTTTTTCATGGAAGGGACATCAGTCAGGGGAAGCGTGCCCTTATCTTTAATATGAAGAGCGATTATGAGCACAGCATATATTACACTCGAACAAATCGATCAGGCCGCGGACGCTGTCCGGGAGCGTACCGCCTATAAGCCTCGGGTTGCCTTTATCCTTGGTTCCGGGTTGAATGGGCTGGCGGATGCCGTCCAAAAACCGGATATCATCCCGTTCGGTGACGTGCCGCATATGCCCGTCTCGACGGTCCATGGACATATGGGCCGCCTGGTGATCGGGGAGCTGGAGGGGCAGGTTGTGTACGTGATGCAGGGCCGGGTCCATTTCTATGAAGGCTATACTATGGGACAGGTGACCCTTCCGGTCCGTATCATGCAGCGGCTGGGGATCGAAATGCTGTTCGTCACCAACGCCGCTGGCGGCGTGAACCCCGATTTCGCTCCCGGCGATGTGATGCTGATCACCGACAATCTCAACCTGATCGGCATGACGGGTATAAATCCATTGTTCGGGCCGAATCTTGATGAGCTGGGGCCTCGCTTTCCGGACATGAGCCAGGCCTATGACCGTGAGTTGATGGACAAGGCACGCCAGGCAGCCTCTGCGGAAAATATGGCACTGCAGGAAGGCGTCTATTGCGCTTTGAGCGGCCCTTCCTTCGAAGGTCCGGCAGACCTGCGTTTCTTGCGCCTGGCCGGTGCCGACGCGGTCGGTATGTCTACGGTTCCCGAAGTCATCGTGGCCCGGCATGGCGGCATGCGCGTGCTGGGATTATCTGGCATCAGTAATAAGGCGAACCTGGACGGTTCGACCGTCACGACCCATGAAGAGGTAATAGAGGCGGGCAAGATCATCAGTCCCAAAATTGAAAAGATTCTACGGGGAGTCTTGCGCTCCCTGTAAAGTGCTGGTATGGGCCCCGTATATCGTACATTGGCCAACTATGAGCCTTTGATTTACATCGCGCTTGCGATCGGGGCCTTGTTTGCATTCCGCCGGATGTGGCGTTCGTGGCATGAGTGGCGGGATTCGGTCTACGGGCTGGAGCGCGAGTTTGCCCTGCGCCGGCTGGTGCAGGCATCCGGTATTTCGCTTTTCATCCTGGTGCTTCTCTTTGCCGAGTTTTTTATCGCCAGTTTTATCGCTCCCTCCCTGCCCGCATCCGATATTATGGCAACCGCTACGCTCGATCTATTAGTCACTCCGGCTGGAACTCTCTCGCCGGATTCGACGGTTCCGCTCGTCACGCAGGAGGTACCCACTGGGATGAGCGGCTGTATCCCCGACCAGATCATGATCACTTCACCGGAACCGGGTGACCTGGTCAGCGGGACCGTAAACATCACCGGCTCGGCAGATGTTCCGGATTTTGGATTTTATAAATATGAAGTGGC
>DATAKV010000666.1:0-3011 GCA_036261375.1 Anaerolineales bacterium | reverse complement strand
ACCAGCTCGGTCACCTTCAGACCGCCGATGGTCTCCGGGTTGGCATTCAGGATCAGCTGCTCGCGCTCCCTGCGCTCGCCCATGAAGGGCGTGTCGATGCGGTCGTAATAATGCTCTCCCACCTTGTCGAAGAGCATCTGCAACAGCTCGGTCGGTTTCTTCCCGGTCTGGACCATGAAGTCCAGCATGTACAGGCCTGCCAGGATACCATCCCGCTCGGGTACGTTGCCGCGGAAGGCATACCCGCCGCTTTCCTCTCCGCCGATCATGGCGTTGGTCTCGATCATCTTCGGCGCGACGTACTTGAATCCCACACCGGTCTCGTGGACGGGAACATCGTAGATCCGGCCCAGCTTGTTCAGCATGGTGGTTGTGGAGAGCGTTTTGACAATGTCGCCGCGCTCGCCCCGGATCTCGAGCAGATACAGCGCCAGAAGGGCATACACGCGCAGCTGGTTGATGAACTCACCGTTCTCGTCGCCGATACCGCAGCGGTCGGCGTCGCCGTCGGTGATCAATAGGATATCGGCGTTGTTTTCCACCGTTGTTCTAAGGCCTACATCGATATTCGGACGAATGGGTTCAGGCCGCTTCATCTCGGGGAAGGAAGGATTGCGTGTGTTATGGATCTCTATGATTTTCGTTTTCCCACCGCCCAGCAACCGTGTGAACCATCCTGCCCCGTTGCCCCACATGGCATCTACCACCACGGTAAACCCGGCATCCTTGATCGGCTGGACATCGACCAGCTTCTGGATGTGTGCGGCGTACGCTTCGTCTGCGTCGAACATGACCACCTTGCCGTCGCGCATCGCGTCGTTTAACAGGATGCGGCCCACGTTCTCATCTGAATCGGGGATCAGCGCTTCGATCTGTTTCAAGCCCTCAGGGTCGATCGCCCCGCCGTTCTCGTCCCGGACCTTGAACCCGTTGTCGGTAGGGGGGTTGTGAGAGGCAGTGATATTGACTGCGCCACAGGCGCCCTTGTTGACCACGGCAAAAGCGATCGTCGGCGTCGGCGTAGCGCCATCCGTCAAATAGACATTGAATCCGTTTGCTGCCAGCACTTCCGCCGTGGCGGCTGCAAAATTTTCGGAATGAAAACGTTTGTCATGTCCCACCACCACCCATTGTCCCTGCTTGCCCTGTTCCCGCAGGTAGGATGCAAACCCCTGGGCACAGCGGCGGACATTATCGAACGTGTAGTCCTCCGCGATGACCCCGCGCCAGCCATCTGTGCCGAACTTGATTTTATAGACCATCGGTTCCTCTCCTCAGCCTGATATTCGAACGACAAAATTATAACAGTCGTGGAACGAAACAAAAAGACTTGCCTCTCCCGGCAAGCCTTTTAATCGCTCAGTTCATTTTCTCCACAAACTCGGCCATGGCCTCATTCCTGAACATCAGCACCATCCGTTTATCGAACGGCTGGACAAGTGTGATCCGAACCGCATCGCGAGCCTCTTTGGCCTTCGACACAGCGAACAGCGGGGCAAGCTGGACGGAAACGACCCACCAGGCTAACACATACATTCCGAAGCCGAAGATCAGTCCCATGAAGATTTTCGCAAAGATCCCGCCGCCTCCCTCCCAGCGTGAGAGCAGGAAGATCACCGAAACGATCCCAAACAGCGCGCCGCCGACCACGCCTAGGCATCCCACGGCGCGTTCTGCCAGTCCTTTATGGCTGGCTGCTTCATGGTGGACGACACACATGGGGACATTTAGTGTGAGATGGTGGCTCTTGGTCCCGGCAGTGTACACCTGCCGAACGGGGAACTCCCTGGAAGCGGGTGACAGGCAGACCACGCACAATGGAGGAAAGTTCACCTGGTCGAGTGGGACGGTAATGGATTTGGACATGTCAATCGCCTCCGGGTGAGGTGCCCTGCCAATGATCTCTAGGATACCTATTCAACCCCTGGAGAGACAGGAAGTTTCAGCCTTGGAGGCCGCTGTAGGCGAGGGCAAGGTTTGCAAGGATGGAAAAGACAGCCAGGCTTATACCCAATACGGTAAATAACGTCCGTGCCCGCCTGCGCTTTAGGTTCTGAAAGCCCTGGCAGAACCCGATCAGGGCCAGCACGGTCAGGCAGGCGATGAACTCGGTCTCGTAACGAAAGCCCACGTAGAACAGCAGCAGCGTGGGCAGGGCGCCAGCAATGGTGGAGCCGGCCAGACCGAGAACCGTCCAATCGAATACATCGAAGTGGTCTTCTCTGCCGGCTGAATCCTTGAGTTTTTTTGTGAAGGTGAGAACGCCCTGGATCACCGGGATCAAAGAGAACACCAGGAACGGTGTACTGACCAGCGCACCGCCAAACCTGCCTTCGACGGCGTACAGGTTCGGCAGCTCGAAGGAGGAGAGAACCGGTTTTTCGGTTCCCGGCAGGGCGTTGAAATATGGAAAACGGCCGGTCAGCTCGAACGGATTGAGAAAATAGTTGTAGAGGTTTTGAACAACGTAAATTCGGGAGAACAGGATGTCGTAATTGGCCTGCAGGTTGAAAGCTGCCAGCTGGTAATACAGTCCGAATTCAAAGATCGAATCGAAACGTGCCCAGTTGTACCAGGCCAGGATCACCCCACAGATGGCAAGAGGGCCGGCCAGGGCTATGGTGGAACGCACAAGGATTGGAGGCAGGCGGGAGGAACGATATTTCCAGGCAACAAACAGCCAGGTGAGAACAACCATGAACGCGATCGGTACCAGCTGGGTCGTGCGCGTGGCGGCCGAGAAAGCCCAGAATAAGCCGGCCAGCAGCAATTTCCCTTCATGGACAGGCTGCTCCTTCAGTGCCAGAAATGCGAACAAGAATCCCAGTGTAAAAAACAATTGGCCGCCGGCAATGGCGGCTTCATGGATGTAGGGGTGGGACAACATCCGGGTGTAGGGTCCGGTCAGGCCTAGAATGAGGATTCCTGCAGGGATGATCCAGCCGGGCAGGCTGTTGAAGAAGCGGCGGACAATTTCGATGAACAACAAGCTTTGGACAAGGAACAATCCG
>DATAKV010000658.1:0-5090 GCA_036261375.1 Anaerolineales bacterium | reverse complement strand
CGGCGGTTGTGTGGCTGTGGGGGTGATCGGGAGCGAGGGCGAACAGGCGGTAGCAAGGAGAAGATAGGCAAAACACGCCGCAGCCAGCCTTTTCGCTTGACGGGTATTCATCCTTCGCATTATACTCACCCTCCTGCAATTGACGGTGGTGATCAGGTCACAAGGTGCAGGTCGCAGGTTATCGGGGCGTAGCGCAGTCCGGCTAGCGCGCTTGCTTTGGGAGCAAGAGGCCCCGGGTTCGAATCCCGGCGCCCCGACATGTAGGAGATCCTAACGGTTTTATAAACTGGCAGGGTCTCTTTCTTCTTTAAGGTTTAATGCTACAATAACCGCGGAGACTTCGCATTATGGCAAAGAAATTCGATGGTGTAATTGAAGCGGTCCGCTATAAAAATGGACGGATCGAGGTTGTACGTGCGTTCGAAAGGCGAGGGGCCGCCTTTTCCGACCGGATCATGATCCCGCGCGGGGAACTGCTCAAACGTCTCAAGGACGGCAGAAGGTTCGCGGTCGGCACCCGTACGGAGTACATGGCTGGCACATTTGAAATGGGGAAATCCGTCCAGCTGGTCAGCCGGAACGGGGAGGAATTTATCTCCACAAGCGACAACTCGGACCGTGACGAGCTGGAACAGGCGCCCGTTTTTTAACCTCTCATGAAGATCATCGATAAAACCCCTCTCCTGAACGAAAAAGGCGAGCTCGGACTGAGCCAGCGCCTGCAGGGTATCATGCAGTTCGGGTTTAACTGGCTCAACGAGCTGCAGGCACAGAAGGCGATTATCACCTATTTCGACCGCCAGCTGGAGAAGGGCTATACCCTGATCCGCAACATCCCGCTGGGGAAGAGCGGTATTACCGTGCCGCTGCTCCTGCTGGGACCGACAGGCATCTACGCCATCCATGTTGCCTACCTGCGCGGGCGCTATGAAGCGCGCGGTGAATCCTGGAATGTGGAATCCGGCGATGGATACAAGCCTGCGCCGGTCAACCTGGTCCAGCAGACGAAGCGTATGGCAAGGGCGGTCAGGGCCTATATCGAGCGCCAGGGCGTGCGCGTGCCGGTGGAGGTCGAGCCGGTCCTGATCGGTGGGGACCCGGGCCTGCACATCGAGTCGTCCCAGCCGGCGGTCAAGGTGATGATGATCGACGGGGTCCGCACCTTTGTGTCGAACCTGGCGGTTGCCCAGCCTGTGCTGAGTGCTGAAACTGTGTATGAACTTACCGAGCGCCTGCTCAACCCGCATCCGCCGCGCAGGACTTCTGCCCAGGCTCCGCTGGCACCCGGGCCGACGGCTTTCGATCAGCAGTCCCCACAGGAAGTCTCACGGGCGCGCGCCATTTTCGATGCCTCACAGGAAGTCAAACCGTTTGACCCGGCAGACTTTGAATTTGCCATGGAAGAAGAGCAGGCGTTCGAAAGCGGGTCTGGAACCGGCAACGTCCTGGAGACGAGTCCGGCGCAGCCACTGCCATCCCGGCCGGCGCGCAGGCGCAGGATGCTGGGTATGATGCCGGGCCAGCTGGCGATCGTGATCGGGCTGGCGCTGGCGCTTGTATGCCTTGTGGCGGGTTTTGCCTATTATTACTTCTTCCTATCCTGAAAAACATTGAAGCCCTTCCTTTCGATCATCATCCCAGCCTATAATGAGGAGAACCGCCTGCCCGGCACACTGGAGCAGGTATATCGTTTTCTGGAGAAACAGTCCTTTCCGTATGAGGTGGTCGTAGTCGAAAACGGGAGCGTGGACCGCACCTATGCCATCGCCCGGGAATTTGCTGAGCGGCACGAGAGCTTCCATGCCATCCAGAACAAAGCACGCGGCAAGGGGCGCGCCATCCAGCGCGGGGTCCAGGAGGCCAGGGGCGAATACCTGTTCATGTGCGATGCCGACCTGTCGATGCCTATCGAGGAGGTCGGCAAGTTCATCCCCCCCCAGCTCCCGGATGTGGACGTGGCCATCGCCTCACGAGAAGCGCCGGGCTCGGTCCGCATCGATGAGCCGCAGTACCGCCATATCACAGGACGGGTGTTCAATACCATGATCCGCTGGCTGGTGCTGCCGGGCCTGCAGGATACACAGTGTGGATTCAAATGCGTCCGGGCGGACGTGGCTAGGGATATCTTTCCCTACCAGACACTGACCGGCTGGGCGTTCGACGTAGAACTTTTATACATTGCCCGCCGCCGCGGATATCGCATCAACGAAATTCCCATCCACTGGTATTTCAATGACGATAGCAAGATCAGCGTCGTACGCGACTCGCTGCGCATGTTCCTTGATTTACTCCGTATTCGGCGGAATGCCCGTCTCGGACTGTATGATCGAAAATCCTGACCTGACCTACGAAAAACATCTCTGGCCGCATTTCAAATCCATCGCCGGGCTGGACGAAGCGGGCCGCGGCGCGCTGGCGGGACCGGTCGCGGTTGGCGCGGTGATCCTGCCGCGGGACGAAGCGCTTCTGTCCCGGGCCCTGGCCGGTGTGCGCGATTCGAAGCAGATGACGCCTCTCGAGCGCGAGTCGCTTGCGCCGCGCATCCAGGAGACAGCAATGACGTGGTATGTGGGCCTGGCCTCCTCCGAAGAGATCGATTCAATGGGTATCGTCCGGGCGACGCGGCTGGCGGCGGTACGCGCCCTGGAGGGGCTAACCCTGTTTCCGCAGTATCTACTCACCGATTTCAGGCTCGAGCTTCCCCATCTTGAGATCCCACAGACGGCGCTGGTCAAAGGCGATGCCCTGTGCCTGAGCATTGCAGCGGCCTCGGTGCTGGCCAAAACGGCTCGCGATGCACTGATGCGTGAGCTGGATTCGCAGTTCCCCGACTATGGACTGGGGAAACACAAGGGCTACGGTACACTGACTCATCGCCTGGCGATGAAACGGCTGGGATGTTCCTCCATCCACCGCAAGAGCTTCACCTTAAAAGGATAGGGACGGGTCGTGACCCGTCCCTTTTTAGTTCCTATGCAGACAGCGATCAGACCAGGCGCCCGAACCAGCCGTGGCGCTCCATCCATTTACCCAGCTCGAGCACCGGGATGACCGTGACAGCCAGGGCGATGATGATAACCCAGTCCATGAGCGGCAGGCTGAATGTGTCAAAGATGGGGTGCAGGACAGGCAGATAGACGATCAGGCTCAACAGAGTCATCTCCCAGAGGATGGCCAGGTTCAGCCACTTGTTGGCAAAGGGCCTGTGGAACACGGAATTGCGGTCGGAGCGGAAGTTGTACGCTTTGAAGAACTCGAACAACACCACCGAGACGAACGTCATCGTGCGCGCTTCGTCGGTGCTGCGGCCGGAGTTCAGGGCCCAGATGAACATTCCCAGGTTGACGAGCGCCAGCCATATGCCGCCGATGACCATCAGGACCACCACCGGGCGGGTGAAGATCCCGACTCGCGGGTCGCGCGGGGCGCGCTTCATCAGGTCCTCCTCCGGCGGGTCGACGGAGAGGGCCAGGGCGGGCAGCCCATCTGTGGCCAGGTTGATGTACAGGATCTGAACGGTAGCCAGCGGCAGAGGCATGCCCAGCAGGGTGGCGCCGGCCATCAACAGGATCTCGCCGATGTTGGAGGAGAGCAGGTACATCAGGTATTTTTTGATGTTGCCGAAGATGCCGCGTCCCTCCTCCACTGCGGCGACGATCGAAGCGAAGTTGTCGTCGGTCAGGGTCATGGCCGCAGCTTCCTTCGTTACGTCCGTGCCGGTGATGCCCATCGCAATCCCGATGTCCGCTTTTTTGAGGGCGGGTGCGTCGTTGACGCCGTCACCGGTCATGGCG
Source organism: Anaerolineales bacterium (assembly GCA_036261375.1). Taxonomy (GTDB): domain Bacteria; phylum Chloroflexota; class Anaerolineae; order Anaerolineales; family Villigracilaceae; genus Defluviilinea. The sequence goes on along the minus strand of DATAKV010000658.1, from coordinate 1,296 downwards.
ACGATGTGCTGGTTCGCCTGCAGGGCAGTCACCACGCGCAGCTTGTGGGCGGGTGAGACGCGGGCGTACACTTCGATGCTCTCCACTTCACGCTTGAAGGTCTCGTCGCTCATTGCTTCCAGCTCGGCGCCGGTCACCACGCGTCCATTCTTGAGCAGGCCCAGCTCACTGGCTACAGCTCGGGCTGTGAGGGGATGGTCGCCGGTGATCATCACAACTTTGATCCCCGCCTCTTCGCAGGTCTGGATGGCTTTCTTCGCTTCCGGCCGCGGCGGATCGATCATGCCCAGCAGACCCAGGAAGGTCATTTCCTGTTCGGCGTGTTTGATGCGGACAACGGAGCGGGTGGCTACCGCCAGCACGCGCAGGGCCTGTGCCGCCATCTGGCGCGCGACTTCCAGAATCTGCTCCCGGGAGGCCGGATCCAGGGGGAGTTCGCCTTCCCCTGTCAATTGTAGAGTGCAGGAATCGAGCAGGATCTCCGGTGCTCCCTTTGAAAACGCAATCGTTGTGCCATCCATTTTATGGAGGGTGGTCATGCGTTTGGTCTCGGAGGTAAAGGGGATCTCGTCGATGCGCGGGTAAGTTTTGTCGAGGTCCATTTTGTGCAGGCCGGCCTTGGCAGCCGCCACCACCAGGGCGCCCTCGGTCGGGTCGCCTTTGACGTGCCAGCGGTTCTCTGCCTCGCCGTGGACAATGTGCGCATCCGAAGCCAGTACGGCACCGCGCAGCAGTTGCTTCAGCGAGTCAGATGGTTCGACGGGACTGCCGTCGTTCGAGAACTGGCCGTGCGGATCATATCCTGCGCCCGAAACTTCGAGCATCTCGCCCATCGAATAGATTTTCCGCACCGTCATCTCATCCTTGGTGAGCGTGCCGGTCTTGTCAGAGCAGATGACGGTTGTGCTGCCCAGGGTCTCCACGGCAGGCAGGCGCCGGACCAGCGCATTGCGCTTGACCATGCGCTGCACGCCGATCGCCAGCGAGATGGTGACCACCGCCGGCAGGGCCTCGGGAACCACCGCCACCGCCAGGGCAATACCGAACAGGATCATCTCGATGAGCGGCTGGCCGCGGAACAGGCCGAACCCAACGATCACTGCCACAATGATGAAGGCGGCGCGTGCCAGCGCAGCACCAACCTTGTCGAGGTTCTCCTGCAGGGGAGTCCTGCCGCTTTCGACAGTGTGCAGCATCTGGGCGATCTTGCCGAATTCCGTTTTCATGCCGGTGGACGTGGCAAGAGCCCGACCCCGTCCATAGGTGACCGCCGTGCCACCGTAGACCATGTTCTTG
>DATAKV010000641.1:0-2309 GCA_036261375.1 Anaerolineales bacterium | reverse complement strand
AGTGCTGAAGGAATTGTTTTAAAAACAAAACCTTGCGAAGCAGGGTTCGAAGCTTCGCAAGGTTCTTTAACTGGGGTGCAATAAGACCCACTCTTGTCTTTAAGATCAGGCTGTCATCTTCAATCCCATGGCCTGGAGCATCTCGTCGTTGTTACTAAACTTGAACGCTTCGAGCCCACGCTTTTGGGCCTCCGCCAGCTCCACTGCCTCCAGCCTTTTGATGTCTTCCTTTTGGACGACAGGTTTTCCCAGCTTCTTCAATCTTTCCGTGACTGCCTCCAGGTTGGGCGCTGCAGGCTGTTGGGTCTGCAAATACTGCCAGACCGCCTTCGAGGCGTTCGTGCCGTCCTTGCGGGCGTAGCCGACCAGGCCCGAGCTAGCCTGCCGCGACCAGCCGCCGACGAAGACGTCTTCATAAGGCGATTCATAGGATATACCGTCAATCGGAAACTTGGGACTCTGGTTCTTGACGAATTCATTCCACTCCACGGGCAGGCCGAAGCCTTCATCCACTTTGTCGCCGATGGCAAAGATGACCGTTTCCACGTCCAGCCGGCGCTTGTTCCCTGTGCCCCGAGCCTTGGTGTCCCCGCTGGCTTCCACCAGGATGTTGTCCTCCAACTCCACCTGCTTGACGCGGCCGTTCTCGTCCCCGATCATCTGGATGGGGGAAGCCAGGAACTCGAAGCGGAAGCGGGTGTCCGAGATCCGGGGCAGCGCCTTCGGCAGGGCCTCCAGTATCGCTGCCCGCGCCGCAGCCGGGTCCTGATGAACCGCCTGCATGATCGGGGTCACACGTGCGATCTCGGCATCCAGCGCGGCCTGGTCCAGATTGTCGATCACGTATTCCATTTCCTTCTTGTCGAACTTGACCTCGGCGGGACCGCGCCTCACTACGGCAATGACCTCCTCCACTTTCAGCTCGCGGCTGAGGTAGTGAGTAATGTCGAGCATCACATTGCCGGCTCCAATGACCGCGCAGCGCTTTCCGAACAGGAAGCTGTGCTGGCTGTAGGGCGGCAGGTTGTTGTAGAAATAGACCACGTCCTTGGCGTGGTAGACTCCCTCGAGATTTTCGCCTGGCAGGCCCAGCCACTTCGTCCCCTGCGCCCCGGCCGTGACCAGGATCGCCTGAAAGCCCATCTCGCGCAGGTCGTCGAGAGTCAGGTCGCCTTGTGCGCCAATGATCACATTGCCGTAATAATCAAGATTGGGAAGATCCATGATCTGCCGGAACTGCTTGCGCAGACCCGTCTTCATGGTGTGTTTATTGGGATAAATTCCGTATTCCGCTAGCCCGCCCGGTTTGATATCTCGGTTAAAAAGGACGACGCGTGCTCCAAGATTGGCAAGCTCACGAGCCCCGAACAGCCCCGCAGGGCCCGCGCCGACGACGGCGACAAGGAATTGATTTGTCACAAAACCTCCTGAGTGGTGCTCCAAATTTACAATGGCGGGCTGATTATAGTCAAAAAGAAAATCATGGACAAGATAGACTGCTTTTGTTAAGGTTACAATTCATAGGATTTCGCCCCGGCAAGTCATTTTCCGCTCGAAATGGATGAACTATGCTAAGATTATTCATCTACATTGGAGGTTCGTATGTCCACACCTGTTCCCGATCCAAACGAAACCAGCCGGATGAAGAGAATTATGAATGCCGGGGTGGATGAATCCATCAGGTCCAGGCTGCCGCGCGGCAGTGGTAACGGCCAGCCTCCTCCACCGTCCGGGCCGCCTGTGATTTACGCTCAACCCTACGAAGAGCCGCCTTCCCACGGCCCGTTCTCACGCTTTCTCCCGGCCTTTTGGACGATTGCCAGCGTGCTCTCGATGATTGTGAACGTGATCTTGATCGCTCTGATCCTGATCCTATTTGATATGGTCGGCGTGCTCCAAAGGACGGCCAATGACCAGATCTCTGGCCTGGTGGGCGGCTTGTACCAGAATTTTGTGAAAATGGAGCAGGCTACTATTACCAGTAACATTCCCGTGGATGCCAATATCCCGCTCAATATCATGGTTCCTGTCCAGGCAAGGAACGAAACGATTACGCTGTCCCAGCCTGCTGACATTCAAGGTGTCCAAATCGATATTGTTACGCCTGGATTCACCCTGCATGCCCGCAACGCGAGAGTCATACTTCCCACCGGTACACCTCTCAATGTTAATTTTGATCTTGAGCTTCCGGTTCACAATACCATCCCGGTCCACTTGGATGTCCCGGTCAATATTCCGCTGCGGGAGACCCAGCTGAATGAGCCGTTCGTCGGTCTTCAGAAGGTGATCGAGCCCTGGTACTGCCTGGT
>DATAKV010000630.1:0-16315 GCA_036261375.1 Anaerolineales bacterium | reverse complement strand
CCGGTACCGATGAACTTGATCGGCACACCGGTCACCGAGCGGATGGAGATAGCCGCCCCGCCGCGCGAGTCGCCGTCCATTTTGGTCATCATCAAGCCCGTAATCGACACATTGTCGCGGAAACCCTGGGCGATATTCAGCGCCTCCTGACCGATCATCGAGTCGACCACCAGCAGGATTTCCACCGGCGGGACCTTCTCCACGATGGACTTCAGCTCATTCATCAGCTCCGCGTCAAGCTGGGACCGGCCGGCCGTATCCACGATCATGATTCCGTAACCGCCCTTTTCGGCCTTGTCGAAGGCACGTTTTACAAGCTCGGGCGGTTTTATGCTCAGGTCCGCTTCGACCGGTACATCGATCCGCTCACCGAGCTGCTGGAGCTGGGTCACAGCGGCGGGCCGGTATGGGTCCCCGGCCACCAGCATGACCCGCTCCCCCTTCGAGCGGAGCAAGCGCGCCAGCTTTCCGGCGCCGGTTGTTTTTCCGGAGCCTTGCAAACCGACCATCATGACCACATGCGGCTTGGGTCCGCGCAGGTTGAGCGGAGCGGGTTCACCGAGCGTCTGGATCAGTTCGTCATTCACGATCTTGATGACCTGCTGGCCAGGGTTTAGCGCCCTGGACACTTCGGCGCCGACGGCTCGCTCTCGAACGCGGGCGATGAAGGATTTGACCACGCTGAAATGCACGTCCGCTTCGAGCAGAGCCAGGCGCACTTCGCGCATCGCCGCATCCACGTCCGCTTCGGAGAGCTTCCCACGGCGGCGGAGCTGGTCGAACACTTGATTGAGTCGATTGGTTAAGTTTTCGAACATACACTTTTCCGTCTTTGCGAGGCGATAGCCGGAAACAATCCCATGTTTGTGAGATTGCTCCGTCGCCCTACGGGCTTCTCGCAATGACATATAATCGGGAACAGGCAAAGATTGTAGTGTGGAAAAACGAGCAGGTCAAGAGAGAGCCCTACGGCAGCTGTACATTCTAACGGTATTCATGCACTTTTTACCTTTAGCTCGTGAATGTTTGCTTGACAATCCCCCTGTCACACAGTAAAATCACGGACGCTTAACAACAGAATATCCCGCCGAGATAGCTCAGTTGGTAGAGCACGCGACTGAAAATCGCGGTGTCCACAGTTCGATTCTGTGTCTCGGCACTCTCGGCTGAACGTGGAGCCGGAAACGCGGGCGTAGTACAGTGGTAGTACGTCTCCTTGCCAAGGAGAAGGTCGTGGGTTCGAATCCCATCGCCCGCTTAGTTCTTTCCATGGCGTCGTGGCCAAGTGGTAAGGCAAGGGTCTGCAAAACCCTCATCAGGGGTTCGAATCCCCTCGACGCCTCTTGAAATTACAAATTTGATGACGCCGTAAGGCGTCTTTTTTATTATACTGGGGCAGTGTTCGAATATTTGGTTCTATAATCAATGTACCCACCTGGCGAGGCAAGGCATCATATTGTCAACGCAGAATCGTTTTTACAGATGAAAATCCTTTATGTAGAAGATGAAATTGCACACGTTGTGCTTGCACACAGAACGCTTGAGGATAACCTTCGTCAGCAGTTTAAGCTTATCCACGCGGAAACCATTGCCGACGCGCTCAAGCTCCTCCACGATGAGCCGGATATCGATCTCGTCTTGAGCGATCTGCGATTACCGGATGGCACCGGCCTCGACCTGTTGAAAAAAATTCGTGAGGGGGATATGGCCCCGGCCGTTGTCCTCGTCACGGGCCAGGGCGATCAGGAAGTGGCAGTGGCTGCCCTTAAAGCCGGCGCGGCAGACTACCTTGTTAAGCAAAGCGACTATCTGCATCGTTTACCGGTGGTCATCAGCAATGCGATCGCTCAAAACCACCTGACCCGCCAGCAGGAGGCCTTACGCCAGGCAGAGGTCAAATACCAGTCACTCGTCGAGCAGATCGCAGCAGTGGTGTTTCTCGATAAGGCAGATGAAGAGGAAACCACCCTGTATATCAGCCCCCGCATCGAAGAGCTGACGGGCTACTCAACAGATGAATGGTATACCCGGCAGGATATCTGGGCGAGTCTTCTGCATCCCGAGGATCGCGAACGGATTCTGAAAGCGGATGCCGATACCCACGAAACAGGGACACGTTTTATAGAAGAATATCGGCTCGTCAGGCGGGATGGAACTACAGTCTGGGTCAAGGAAGACACAAACTTGATTCGCGACAAGAATGGGGAACCCCTGTACTGGCAGGGAATCCTGCTCGATATCACAAAAGATAAAGAGGCGCTCGAGCTTATTCGGAAAAGTGAGGAACGATTCCGCCGTATATTCCATGCCTCGCCCATTGCAACCTGCGTTGTGAGAGCAGAGGATGGAAAGTGTATCGACGCCAACCAGTCCTATCTTGAGCTCATCGGCCGATCCTTCGAAGACCTGATATCCAATGGCGGCATCGGCCTCTGGAAAGATGAGCAGGATCGGATCGGCTTTCTGAATAGTCTGCAGGGCAACGGTACCCTCCAGGGCATCGAGCACCAGTTTCTGGATGTTCCCGGCGGGCCAAGGGATACCCTGGCTTATTATGAATTAATCGAGCTCGGGGGACAGGTGTGCGTCCTTGCCATGTTCTACGATGTCACCGAGGAAAAGAAAGCTCAAAAAGCACTCCAAAAGGAACGGGATTTTGCCCTGCAAGTGCTCAACAATATGGGTCAGGGTTTGACCGTTACAACAAAAGACGGAATGTTCGAATATATCAATCCTGCCTATGCAAAGATGGTAGGGTACACACCGGAGGACATTCTCGGCAAAACTCTCCGTGATTTTGCCTACCAGACTGATCCAAATGATCAGAAAAATGGAAGGATCACCTACAGGCAGGATAGTATTTCCACATACGAGTCCATCCTGCATCACAAGGAGGCACGCGAGGTCCCTGCACTAATCACAGAGGTTCCACGCCAGGGAGACGAAGAGGTCAACGGGACAATTGCGGTCATTACTGATCTGACCGATCGCAAAAAAGCAGAAGAAGAGCTGGCGCGCCAAGTCAAGGAGTTGACGATCCTGCATGCCGTGGCGATCGCCGAGGCACAGAGCGAATCGGAGGATGAAATCTTTGAGGAAGTTACAAAGATCATCTGTCAGATCTATCATGAGCTTTGCGGCTTCCTCCTGCTCGATGAAGCGGACGATTGCCTGACCCCTCATCCTTCTTATATTGGTGCCGGCCTGCCTGACTGGCAGCGAAGCTTTCCTGTCACAGCCGGGATTACAGGCCAGGCTGTTACCCTTGACAAGACCATTCGTATCGGAGATGTAAAGACCGAATCGAATTATATCGAGCTCGCTGCAGATATACGTTCCGAGCTGTGCACACCGATCCGGGTCAATGGCCGTGTGATCGGCGTCCTGAATGTCGAAAGCAGAACCCCGGGCACGTTTGACGAAAACGATGAACGGTTCCTTAACACCATCTCAAGCAGTGTCGGGACCGCGCTGGAGCGCCTGCGCTTCTTCAAGGAAGAGCAAAGACGGTCCCAGGAATTAAATGCTCTTTATCATGCAACCAAGTCCCTTGCTCAGAGCCTGGAACCCGAGGTTATCGCAGCAAATCTCATCGCAACCATGGAGGAACTGCTGGGCTATGAGCTGGCATCCCTGTACCTGCTGGATTCGGAGGGCCAACAGCTGATTCCCATGGCGGTCAGCCGCAAGGCGCAAACGCAGGTAATTCATGAACGCGACCTCAACTTCCTCCGCCAGGAGAGGCGTGCCCTGGGTCAGGGAATTACAGGCTGGGTGGCACAATATGGACAGGCAATTCGAACAGGGGATGTAAACAACGACCCGCGTTATGAGCACGTTCTCAAAGGAATTAACTCCGAACTGTGTGTGCCTCTGATCGCAAGAGGCGGGGTGATTGGGGTACTTGACATAGAGTCCATACAGCCAAATGCCTACAACCAGGACGACGAGAGTCTTCTGACGGCCCTGGCAAATTCGGCAGCAATCACCCTGGAAAATGCCCGTCTCTACCAGGACGCCGTGCAGGCTGCGGAACGACGCGCCGTACTCCATCGCATCAGCCAGGATATCATCCGCTTTGGGCAGGACTTCGAGCAGATTTACATCGCCATCCACGAAGCGGCTGGAAAGTTAATGCCCTGTGATGTCTTCATTATTTCCATCAAGGATGAAGCCACCGACAGGAATATCTCTGTGTATTCGGTGGAAGCAGGCAGACGTTATGAACCACAGGGAGTTCCGACGAATCTGGGTCTGACGGCTACGGTCATCAATGAAGGCCGGAGTCTCGTCCTGCGGAATGAGATGGAGATCACCGAAATGGATGTTGTTCATTTTGGATCGGCGCGTCATGTCCAATCGGTTGTGGCAGTTCCCATGAGGATAGGCAACCGCATCATTGGCATGATCTCTGCCCAGAGCTATGAACCCAATGCATACCAGGAAGAGGAACAGGCCTTGCTGGAGATGCTGGCTGCGCATGCTGCAACTGCTATCGAAAACGGCCGGCTGTTTGAGTCGGAACAGAAACGTCGTCAGGAGGCAGAGAATTTGCGTCAGGCGGCCACCGCCATCTCGTCTACGCTCGATCAAGACCAGGTCTTGACAGAGATTCTCAGAGCATTGAAGCAGGTCATTCACTATGACAATTCAACCGTATTTCTACATGAAGGAGAATGGTTGAGACTGGCGGTATGTCAGGGATTCTCAGGAGCAGAGAAACTAATTGGATTGAAATTCCCTGACAATGATGATCTTTTCCAACAAATTACAAAAACAGGGCAGCCGATCATCCTCGAAGACGCTCAAAAGGATGCACGCTTCAAAAAGTGGGGGGATGCCGATCGGGCCCGCGGCTGGATGGCCATTCCACTGGTAAATCGGGGCCAAGTCATGGGATGTATTACTCTCGATCATTCTGAACCGGGCGCCTATAATGAGGATATTTTCGAAACTGCCATGGCCTTTGCCAATCAGGCAGCTGCTGCCCTTGAAAATGCACGGTTATTCCAGGAACAGAGCCGGCGGTCCAAGATCATCGAGGCTTTGGCAGATATTGCCAATGAGATTGCCACCACCCGGGATGTGACCTCCGCCCTGGATCAGATCACACAGCGCGCCCTCGATCTTCTCTATGCCAATCATGTTGCTATTTATCTGGTCCAGGACGATGACATAACACTCAAAACCGTCAGTGCCCATGGAGTCTATCGCAAGGAATTCTTGTCCCATATCCGCAGGGTGGGAGAAGGGATTACCGGTAATGTCTTTCTGAATGGCAAGCCGGAAATCATCAACGATACCCGTGAAGATCCACGCAGGGTGACCATCCCGGGCACTCCTGAAAAGGAGGAGAAACTGGAGAGCCTGATGTCGGCGCCCCTGATCCTACGCGGCAAAACGATCGGCGTCATCAATGCCTGGCGGCTCAGAGAGGACGGCCTGTTCAACGAATCAGAGCTGAACTTCCTGGTTGGGATTGCTCACCAGGTATCCATCTGTATCGAATCCGGACGCTTGTTCCAGGAAACGAATCGTCAGGCACAGGAGGCCGCGGCGATCGCCGAGGTCGGGCGGGATATCTCCGCTACATTGCAGCTGGATGTTGTCATGGAGCGGATCGCCACCTATGCCATGGACCTCCTGCATGCGGAGACCACTGCCGTGTATCTGACTGACCCATCGACGGCCACATTACACGCCATCGCCGCTCTTGGCAAAGACTCAAGGGAGATAAAGAACGATCCACTTGTGATTGGCGCCGGCATTCTCGGCAAAATCGCCACACAAAGTGTCGGAGAAATCGTCAATGATACGGCCAACGATCCACGCGCCATCATAGTCAAAGGCACCCAGCAGGAGCTGTTCGAACATATCATGGGGGTGCCGATCCTGTTGAAGGATAAGCATACCGGCCTGCTGGCGATCTGGCGTTCGGGTGTGGGCACGGATTTTACGCCCAGGGAACTGGAATTCCTGACCAGTCTGGCGCGGCAGGCCGCAGTGGCTATCGAGAACGCGCGTCTCTACGATGAAACACAACGCCGCATCAAGGAACTGGAGACCATCAACCGTGTCTCGTCATCCATGCGCATGGCACAATCGATGGATGAGATGCTGCCGATCCTGTTGAACGAAGCGCTTGCATTATTGAACACCCTTCATGGTTCCGTCTGGATGTACTCGCACATCTCAAATTCTCTGGTTCAGAAGATTGCTTATGGCGCCCAGTCGCAGCTAAGCCATACATCCCTCAGTCCGGTGGATGGCATCGTGGGCCGCACGTTCACATCCGGAAAAAAATACATTTCATCTGATCTCAAGAACGATCCATTGTTGTTCGATCCAAACCGCATGAGTATGTCTCCCGGTCTGGCGGGTGTCTTCATCCCCATCCAATCCACCGCGGGACCGGTTGGTGTGCTGGTCATCGCCTTCAATCAGGGCAGGGAGCTCTCGGAAGAGCTCGACCTGCTCACGATTTTGGCTGAAATCACAGGTAATTCCATTCACCGTGTCCAGCTTTATGAGCAGAGTCAGATGCAGGTCCGGCGCCTCACCACGCTGCGGGATATCGATGCCGCGATTGCTTCCTCCTTTGACCTGCGCCTGACCCTGAACATCCTGATGGATCAGACGATCAACCACCTGAATGTCGACGCTGTGGATATCGGACTGTACCACCCGGATATCCAGAGCCTTTCCTATCTGGCGAGTGTCGGCTTCCAGGTCACATCACCCACCCGGCCCCAGCTGCGCCTTGGTGAGGGATTAGCCGGGCAGGTCATCGTCAGGCAGTCCATCCTGCATGTGACCGACCTGCCGAACGCGCCCGAAGCCAGGAATGATATGTTGATTCGCCGGGAAGGCTTTGTAACCTACATCGGGATTCCCCTGATCGTGAAAGGACAGATCAAGGGTGTGTTTGAGGTCTTTCACCGCTCTCCGCTCTCGCCCACCCTGGATTGGATGGAGTTCCTGCACACGCTCGCCGGTCAGGCTGCGATCGCCATTGACAGCTCCCAGTTATTCGAACACCTTCAGCGCTCCAACCAGGAGCTCATGCAGGCCTATGACACCACGCTGGAAGGCTGGGCACGGGCCCTGGAGCTGCGCGACCGTGAAACCGAAGGCCATACACGCCGGGTGACACAACTGACACTGCGCCTTGCCAAGTATATGGGAGTGAATGACCACGAAATGGTCAACATTCACCGCGGCGTATTGCTGCATGATATCGGCAAGATGGGCGTCCCGGACCACATTCTGAAGAAAACGGGCAGGCTGACTGATGCCGAATGGGTCGAGATGCGGCAGCATCCGATTTACGCCTACAACCTGCTGGCCCCCATATCCTACCTGCGTAGTGCGCTCGACATCCCCTACTGCCACCACGAGCATTGGGATGGAGGCGGCTACCCGCGTGGACTGAAGGGCGAGCAGATCCCGCTGTCCGCCCGTATCTTTTCGGTAATCGACATCTGGGATGCCCTGCTCTCCGACCGCCCCTACCGGAACGCCTGGCCTTATGACGAGGTTGTCCAGTACATCAAGGATGTGGCCGGCACGATCCTCGATCCTCATATCGTGGAGATCTTCTTCCGGATGATGGAGAGCGAGAAAAATCAAACGGGTCAGCCATAAGCCGACCCGTTTTCGTTTACTTCACCCTCAGAAATTTGCGCTTCCCTACTTGTAGAACACCGGGATGCGGGAACGGGACATCCCCGCGTTCCACGGTTTCTCCATCCAGACGGACCCCCTTTTGATCGAACAATCGCCGGGCCTCACTCCTGCTCGAGGCCAGCTTTGCATCGAGGATCACATCCAGCATGGATTGGCCATTTTTCAATGAATATTCAGGCATTTCATCCGGCATCTCCTTTTGCTGGAAGGTGCGAATGAATGTTTCTTCTGCTTTCTGCGCATCTGCATCCCCGTAGAAGATGCTGGTGATCTCACGGGCGATCTTCATTTTGGCATCGCGGGGATGGATGCTGTCAGAAGCCATCTCCTTCTCAAGCGCTTCGATCTCGTTCGGCGACCAGCGCGTTGCCAGACGCATATACTTGCCCATCGCCAGATCCGGGATGGACATCAGCTTGCCATACATATCCTCCGCGCCGCTGTTGATCGGTACGATATTGCCGGTGGATTTCGACATGCGCTGGACGCCGTCCGTGCCAGGCAGGATGCCGGTGATGATTCCCACCAGCGGCTTTTGCCCAAGGGCTTCCTGCAGCTTGCGGCCTGCGACGATGATATTGAAAAGCTGGTCCGTGCCGCCAACCTGAACATCGGTCTGCTGGGCTACCGCGTCATACCCCTGCATCAGGGCGTAAAAGGTTTCGTGCAGGTAGATCGCTTCGCCTTTCTCGAGGCGGTTCGCAAAGTTCTCGCGCGCCAGGAACTGCTGGACGGTGAAGTTCTGCCCGAGACGGATCAGGTCCACGAGGGACAGTTCGCTCAACCACTCGCCGTTGTAGCGGACGCGGGTCTTCTGCGGGTCGAGGACGCGGAACGCCTGCTCAGCGTACGTCTGGGCGTTGTGGGCCACCTGCTCTTCGGTCAGGATCGGACGCGCCTTGTTTTTGTCGGAAGGGTCGCCGACCAGGGCAGTGTAGCTGCCGATCAAGAATGTAACATCATGTCCCAGATCCTGGAACTGGCGCAGCTTGCGCATTGTGATCGTATGCCCCAGGTGCAGGTCCGTGGACGTAGGGTCGTATCCGCAGTAGACGCGCAACGGACGGCCCTCCTTCTCAGCATCCATCAGGCGCTGGCGCAGCTCTTGTGCCATGGCCTTGCTGAGTTCCTCGTCGCCGTATTCGGTGCCCAGCATGAGCAGTTCAACTTGTTCATCGATGTTCATACAAACCTCCACCAATCCAAAAATTGACAAACAAAAACGCGCCCGCGATGGTGAGGGCGCGTTCCAAACACACCACCGCAGTTTCTACGTGTGGGTGGAATAATAATATTCGTTCACAGACTGGATCGCATGCATAGCGGTATTATACAACATCACTGGCCAAGGTTGAAGGTGAACGACCAGGGACCTTTGACCGTGTAATATTCATCGCTGTAGACGATCTGCTCGGCTTCTTCCTGGGTCATGTTCTCTGGCTTGCTGGTGATCTGCATGCTCTGCATGCCATTGACATCCACGCAGTTTAGAACGATGCCGATGCCCCGTTCGGCCATCGACTGCTGGATTTTAGGCATATAGATCGAGCAATACTCCTCGGTCCGAGGGGGCGCGGCGATCGCGTCCACCGTAATCGTAACGCTCGAAAGATCCGCATCCGGAGGGACGTTGATGAACGAGAGCGAATCGCACCTCATCCCGGACTGGCCTTCGACTGGCTCCTGCACGCTCAGGAGTGTTGAGCCGAAATCAAGGAGGATCATATCGGCGTACTGCAGGCTTGCCCCCCAGATGGACCAATCTGAGGAATCCAGAAGGGTGTAGCATACATCCAAGTTGACCTGTTTGCCATCGCGCCAGGCACGGTCGGCGCGGACTTCGATGCCATTGTTTTGCTGCATCAACGTGACAGGAGCCGATTCCATGGTTGGATAGGATGGGTCGATGTACCCAGTCGGGAGAGTCTGCTCAGGATCCTGCGGGACAAAGGGTGAGCAGGCACTCAGCAGGAGGATCAGCAAGAGTAAGGTTCGTTTCATTTTTCTCCAAGCTAGTTTGAATAGAAATTTCCAAGCGCGTCTTCAATCGTGGGAAAGTTGAATTTAAATCCTTCTTCGAGAAGCCGCCTGGGTTGTAAATAGCGTCCTTCGGTGATCACAACGTTCATCTCGCCCAGTACCAGTTTCAATAAGAATTTGGGCACATGGAACCAGAAGGGACGGTGCAGGGCGCTGGCGACCGCACGCATAAACTCTGCATTGGAAGTCGGGGTCGGTGCAACGAGGTTGAAAGCTCCGTGTGCGTTGTCATGCTCCAGCAGAAATTTCATGGCCCGGATTTCGTCGGCCAGGTGAATCCATGGCATGGCCTGTGAGCCATCCCCAAGCTTACCACCGAAAAATAAGCGTGTGGGAAGAGCCATGAGTGGAAAAAGCCCGCCTTTTCGGGCGATGACGACTGCGGAGCGGGTGATGACACGCCGGACACCCAGATCCTCTACAGGCTGGGTGGCATTTTCCCATGGGACGGTCAATTGTGCCAGGAAATCGTTTGCGGGAGGTGTGGATTCATCTGCAAAACCATCGCCGCGCAGCCCGTAGCGGTTGGTACCCGAACCTTGTAGGAAGACCTTCGGACGTCGCGAGGCGCTTTCAATGGCGATGGTGAGCGCACGGCCCGGAAGAACACGGGAGTCGACAAATCTCTGCTTCTGACGCTTTGTCCATGGCCAGTGTTCTATGCTGTAGCCTGTTAGGTTGATGACCGCATCCATTTCGTTCATGAGATGCCCCCACCCCTTAGGTGTCTGCCCATCCCACTGGACCTGATTAGCCCGCCTGGGAGGACGGCGAGTCAGGATAAATACTTCATGCCGGTCCTGGATAAGCGAATGCCCGAGGGCTGTTCCGAGGAAGCCGGAGCCGCCTGCGATAAGGACTTTCATCTTGCTCCTATGGCAATTTCATGACACGCAGATGAGTCTGTTTTCCGATTTTAAACAATCAGCAGTATAATCCTGCCTGTTGTGGAGGCAGAGTGATGCACGAACCTGTGCTGGTGCTCAACGCCAATTTCGAACCGATCAATGTCTGTACCACACGCAGGGCTGTTGGCTTGCTCCTGGCGGGCAAAGCTGACATGGTGGTGAATGGCCGTGGACATATTCGTACGGTACAGCAGCTGCTGCCACGGCCTTCCGTCATCCGACTGGAGGTCCAGGTTCATCGGCCGCGCCCCCACGTCAAACTGACGCGCCGCGAAGTATTCCGCCGGGACAATTATACCTGCCAGTATTGCGGAAAGCGTGAAGGCAGCCTGACCGTGGACCACGTGATGCCGCGCCATCTCGGCGGACAGCACATCTGGACCAACGTCGTGGCGGCCTGTCCGCACTGCAACCACCGTAAAGGCGGCCGAAGGGTGGAGGAGGTTCATATGCGATTACTGCGTATTCCGCGTGAGCCGCCTGCCAGCGCTGCCTATATCTTCGGCAGGCACCTGCTGGAATACGAGGAATGGGAACCCTACATCAACGGCTGGTAAATTCCAAAAAAGCTCCCCTCAGTGAGGGGAGCTTTTACTATAGGTCGATGGTCATAAAGTCAGTCGCCAGGATGATCTCCCCCCGATAGGTCTTGGCTGCTTCCTCAACCAGGTTGCCATTGGCGAAACGTCCTGTTGGGTAATGGATCAGGTACAGTTTGCCGACCTCAGCCTGGGTTGCGATCTCTCCTGCCTGCTCTGCGGAGGAATGACCGTATACCGCCCCGGCCGCTTCATGGATCAGGATATCCGCCCCATCCGCCAGGTGGACGGTCTGTTCGGACGGCTCGGTATCACAGGAATAGGCCAGGATCTTGCTCGGAACCTTGCATTCTATCCGCAGCCCGATTGTGGGGATCATATGGTGAACCGGCGAGGAAAATACCTTAAACTCGCTGCAATCCATGACGAAGGCCAGTTCACTTTCCGGCAGTCTAAAAAAGCCAACCGAAAAGAAATTCGGCCATTCTGCCCAGCCATAGAACCCCATTAACCCCTCAAGTCGATCGAGCGTGTAGTGCAATCCATAGATATTGAGCGGTTTGGTGCGGCCCATCAGCCACATATCCATCAGCAGCAGCGGGACTCCGGACACATGATCCGGGTGGAAATGAGTGATCACAATATCTGTCAGGTCATTGAAGTCGACGCCCGCCTGCTCGAGACGGACAACGGGATTGCTCACACAATCCACAAGAATGGTACGCTCATTGCCTATGATAACCAGGTGAGTGTTCTCATGGTCTTTGGAAGGTACTGCGTTTGATGAACCTAGGATGATGACCTTGGGCATGGATGCCTCATGATTAGAGATAGGGGAACGCCATCTTGATCAGCAACGGTGTGATATACACCTCAATCACGGCTGCTATCGCCAGCAGGGGCAGAACCACTCCTATGAAGACCCGGAACCAATCCGCCAGGGAGAGCAGAAGGATCTCCCCCAGACTCTTTTCGGTCTGCGGTGTGACCAGCTGGGCTCCCACTTTGAACATAGCGGCTGTCGCCAGGAAAATGGCCGTCAGTTCGAAAAGCCCGTGCGGCAGAACACCCGCTGCAAAGGTAAGCAATGGCGAAAATCCGACGATGCTTGCCGCGCCCATCACCCCACCTACCAGACCGATGTTTCCGATAAACAGCGTCAGGCCAAGCGTGGAGAACGAGACGAGGCCCAGTGCCAGAAATGCCACTGTCGTCCGCGCGTTGTGGAAGAATAAAACAGGCGCCGGCAGGGCGGTGCTCAGCTGGTCAAGATTTCCCAGATTGGCCGCTACAAAGGTCCGGATGTTATTGACGCGATCAGGTGTTAGATTGAGATGTGTGGGTACATATTCCACCACCCAGAGATAACTAACGATGCCTGTGATGGCCGCCATGACAAGCACAATCGCCAGGGGCTGACGCAGCTGGCGCAGGGTTTCGGGAATTTCCCGGCGATACCATTCTGAAATAGACCCCGCATTTCCTGTGAAGCGGTCACGGAAGCGGCGCCACATCAGCTTGAAATCCAGGGTGTCGATCTCGCGTCCCAGCATATATTCGCGGCGAAAGTGCGCCAATCCCAGGCGGACCAGCAGCCCGGAAAGCAAAGTCACTGCGACAATGGCAAACCAGAGCACATCCTCGTTCCCCCAGAAGATCAGGATCGTCTCACCCTGGAGGAGGAACGCGACCGGCACTACAACAAAGGATGCGAGAAGGTTCGCAGCTCGTATGGTCGTTGCCTGAACGGAAATAACGATCGCCGAAGACACCATCAGTACCGCATGGGCGAACGTTAGCAGGAAGATTAATGCCAGCATATAGGCACTGGGAAATTCCACAGCGCGGCGGCCTACCAGGATCAGATAGATACCGATCGAGGCATAACTGAAGACCAGGGGGGTGGTAATTCCGACCAGCAGCTTCCCCAGGTACAAATGTTTATCTTCCAATGGAGAGCTTAAGAGAGGCTCTATGGTGCCTCGTTCCTTTTCTCCTACGAACGATTCAAGTGCAACCACGAGCGTGAAGGACAACGGGAAGAATCCGATCACAAGCACGACGAATGGGATCAGGTTGTCGAGGATGAGATCGCCGCCAAAACGGTTCATGAACCCGATCGCCTGGCGGGTGGTGTCATCCGCAATGAAAGGAAAGAGGGACACCAGCAGGAGCATGGGCACCACGATCCGCCAGTCGCGGAACTGGTCGATGAATTCACGGCGGGCAACAAGCCAGATCGCTTCAAGATCACGCCGCATAGCTAACTCCCTGTGCATCGGCCATGGTCTTCAGATATACATGCTCGAGCTTGCGCGGAACTTCCTGAAATGAAACGAGCGGTGCATTCCGCGCTGTCAGTGCATGGACCAGGGTAGGGTTGGCAATCTGCGGCGCATCCACCTGGAACCGCAGGCTGGTGCGGTCACGAGAGGCCAGGGTTACCCCTTGTGGAAGGACCAGCTCGCCTGCATCGAATTCCTGGGCAAATTTGGCTTCATATTCAACGGGTCCCAGCACCTGGCGTTTTAATTCATCCAGCGTGCCGTTCAACAGGATCTTCCCCCGGTAGATGATCGCGATGTGGTCGGCAAGCGATTCGGCTTCGGCCAGATTGTGGGTGCAGATGATGATCGTCCTTTGGGTGGAGCGGAGCCGGGCGATCTCATCCCGGACCAGGCGGGCGGACTCGGGGTCCATGGCAGAGGTCGGCTCGTCGAGCAGCAGCACGGAGGGATCATGCATTAGAGCGCGCGCCAGGGCGAGCTTCTGCTTCATACCTTTGGAGTATTCTCCGGATCGGCGCCGTGCCGCTTCTGCCAGGCCAAAGTATTCAAGCAGATAGGCGCTCCGATTCCTGCGAGTTTCCGGATCAAGACCATATACTTTTGCGTAAAAATCCAGATATTCCCAGCCAGTCATACGCATGTACAGGCCATGCTGTTCTGTCAACACACCAACCCTGGAACGGACGTCCTGTGGTCGTTTGGTCACATCAAATCCGGCCACACGCGCCCAGCCCCGTGTAGGCGTCAGCAAAGAAGTCAGCATACGAACTGTGGTCGTTTTGCCTGCTCCGTTCTGCCCCAGCAATGCCAGGATCTGGCCCGGCTGTACAGACAGAGTCACCCCATCGACTGCCCAAAATTCGTTATTGAATTGTTTACTCAGATCACTCGTTTCGATCATTTTTACCTATCCGCTGGAGACATTTTCCAGCACAATCATTTTTTCGGTCAATAAGACAACAGTCCTTGTATCACAACCAGGCCTGGACAACGCCCGGTCGGTGACGGAAATATAGCGTCAGCGCGGCAAACACGGCGACAACAGCCATGATGGTCTGGTTGATGTTGATGCCACCGACCAGCGAAGCGTCAAGGCGCAGAAAGTCAAGCAGGAAACGTCCAACCGGGTAGACGATCAAATAGACCAGGAAGATATCCCCATTCCGCAGGCGATCCCCATACCGATGGGACAGCCAAAGCATCAGAAACATATTCCCGAAATTCCATACTGATTCGTAGAGGAACAAGGGATGGTAATACTCCACGCCCGTAAACCCCTGCAGGCGGTGTTCCGGGTCGATATAAATTTTCCAGGGGAGATTTGTGGGGGCGCCATACAGTTCCTGGTTGACAAAATTCCCCCAGCGTCCGATCGCCTGGCCCAGGGCAAGGCCCGGGGCAGCAATATCGGTCCATTCGGCAAAATTGAGCTTATGCCGGCGGGCGTAGAAGTACAACACGATCACCCCGGCGATCACAGCACCCGGGATGCCGAGACCTCCCTTGCGGATGTTCAGAGCATCCAGTGGATGGGTGAAATACCACTCCGCAGTGATGCCGGAGGAAGGCGGCGGGGTCAGGATGTGCCAGAGCCGGGCGCCGATAATGCCGCCGATCAATAAATAGATCATCAAATCCCAGACGATCTCAGCCGGATAGCCTCTGCGTTTTGCTTCACGGGTGGCAAGCCATGCGCCTGCCACGGCGCCAAGCATCAGGATGATCCCGTAGTAACGGACTTCAAACTGGCCGATAAAGAACCCTTCAGGCATCTACGTCTCCGAAATTCAATTGCGCAGTTTCAGATGAGCCTGGCTGCGTACGTGCCAGATTCTCTGCAAGGCTGTGATGTTAGCAAAGACTGCAATAATCCCAAGTCCCAGGTAAAGCTGGTTGAACACCAGCGAGGGAGCAAGGACAAGATAGCGTTCCACGCGCGTCAGCAGGCCAACCTTTGCCTGGTAGCCCAGGCCTTCTGCCCGGGCCTTGACATATGACACCAGCACCGACCCGGCTGCCGCGCCAAAGACCAGGAGACCGCCAATAGGCTCGCCCAGGTCCAGGAAATGATAGAGCAAACCGCCATAGATAATCAATTCCGAATAGCGGTCGCTCACCGAGTCGACGAATGCGCCAAAGTCGCTGGATTCGCCGCGCAGACGGGCCATCGTCCCATCCAGTGCGTCGACAGGAGTCATGAGCAGAACAAGGAGTCCACCTGTGAGCATTTCACCTCGTGCAAGAAAATAAGCGCCGACCGCGTTGCCGGCCAGTCCCAGCATGGTTACCATGTTGGGCGTCAATCCCAGGCGATTAAAAAATCCGCCGAGCGGATCGAGTACCCATTTGAACCATAACCTCAAATAATCGGTGAAGGTTTTCTTTTGAACCATGTTGGTATGAACGCTCTCCAGTGGTTTCCTCAGGAATCACACAACCCGGCAATCATAACAGCAAAACCGGAAATATTGGCCTGTCTGACTTTCAAATGCCTTACGGAAGGAGCCTACATTTCACCCTGCGGTTCATCTTCTTCATCGAGCGGGCCCAGCAGTACATCGCGTTCCTTGCCACCCCCCAGCGAAGGTCCGACCACGCCCAGCTCCTCCAGCTGGTCGAGCAGGCGTGCAGCACGCGGGTACCCAATCCGCAGGCGCCGCTGCAGCAGTGAAGCGGAGGCGCGCTGGCTCTGGCGGACAATGGAGGTCGCCTTTTCGATCAGGTCTTCATCCTCGTTCTCTTCAGGCTCCGTCAGCAGCTTTTCCCAGGGCGGCGCGTCCTTGGATATCTCCGCATTCTTCTGCCAGTGGGCGATGATGCGCTCGATCTCCATATCGGTGATCATCACGCCCTG